>NZ_JAUSTB010000007.1:0-196051 GCF_030812615.1 Pseudarthrobacter niigatensis
CCCCGAGGAGTTCACCGATCGAGGCGTTATCCGCTTTCACATGCGCCGCGCTGGGCGGCGGCTCCGGTATCTGGCTGCTCATCACAGACCACCCGCCTGGCCGCCCCGGGTGCGGTCCTGGGTGAGGGGATCGTTGGCCATGGGATCGTCGGCGAGGGCGCGGCCACGGAGCGGATCGTCCGAGAGTTGGTTACCGGACCAAGGCTCTTCCACGAGTTGCGGACTGTCCAGCCCGCTGGCCGCCCCCGCTGACTCAGGGTAGCTGCTGCCGGGAGCGCCGCCGTCGTATCCTGCCGTGGTGGTGGCCGGGCCGGGAAGCTGGACCGGCGGAGGAGGAACTGTCCCGCCGGCTACCGGGTACGACTGGTTGTACTGGTCGCCGTAGGTGCTGCCCGCGTATTGGCCGCCAACACCGGTGCCGGCAGCAGTGGACGCCGATGCTTCGGGCGGGCCTGCGGTGAGGCCGCGGGTGAGGCGGCCGGCCAGGACGCCGGCGCCGGCGGCGAGGAGCAGGAAGGTCCCGGGCTTGTTCCGGGCGAAGCGCTGGACTTCGTTCAGGAGGTCACCCGGTTCCCGGTTTTCCAGCCAGGTGGCCATCGAGGAGGTGCGCTCCGCTGCCTGGCGGACCAGGTCACTGGCCATGCCCTGCTGGTCCGGGGCGCTTGCCATGCTGTGCAACTGGGTGGAGATGTTGCGGATGCCCTCGGCAGCCTTCTGCTGCTGCGTGCCTGCCTGGCTGGTCAGGCCTGACTTCGCCTGTCCCAGCAGGTCCTGCGCATTGGCCTTCGCCTCATGCGCAACGTTCGCAGCCTCGTCCTTCGCCGTCTGGGCCACATTCTGCGCGGACCCTGCTGCGGTACGGGCTACGTCGGCCGCTTCGTCCTTGGCTGCGTCCTTGCGGGAGGAGCCGTAGGTGTCACCGGCCTGGCTGTCGCCCTCAAGGGGAGCGGCGGTGGAGGGGAAGGTGGCGGGCGGCCGCTCGCCGGGAATTCCTGTATTGGCCGGCGGAGCCGTATAGGCGGGGTCCTGGGGCCATTGGTTCTCTGTCATCTTCGCTCTCTTTCCAAGAAGGCCGGTTGTTGATCAAGAACCAGCAATACTGGCCGTAAAATGATAAGCATGATTACTAATGAAAGGTAAGTACCCTTGCTAAACGAGTTATAGCCGTTCCAAAAATGTCAGCCGGAAGGCGAGGGCCTGCCCGGTCACAACGAAGTGGAAAGTGGTGGGAAACGTGGACACAGCTCCATGGGTATGGGTTGTAGTTGCCGTTGTTGTGGTGGCGCTGATCGTGCTGCTGCTCCTGGCCGGGGGCAGGCGCCGGAAGGCAATGCAGGAAAAGCGGGACCAGGAACACCGGGAGAAGGCGGCCGAGATCCGGCGCGAAGCCGAGAACATGGAAATCGACGCCCGCGAGCGTGAAGCGAAGGCCATCCGGGCCCGTGCGGATGCGGAGCAGGCCAAGGTAGATGCAGCGCGGCTGCAAAAAGAGGCTGAACAGCGCAGCCAGGAAGCCCAGTCCCTGCGGGGCGACGTTGCCAGCCGCGCCCGGAAGGCAGACGAGCTTGATCCCGACGTCGGCCCGGACGGCAGCCGGCAGGACCGCCGCGTGGTGCAGGACGCCCGGGAGGAGCGAGGCGGAGCGGATGCCGGGCACGATCGTCACGATGTCCACGACGCCGGGCAGGATCGACCCCAGGAGTATGGCGCCGGTTCGGACCGTCCGCAAACGCACGACGCCGGGATGGATCGTCGCGTAATACACGACGCCCGGCAGGACCGCACCGAAGCCTATGGCGCCAGGCATGATGCAAACGAAGAGCTGGGCCACACCGGACGCAGTGCCGCCCAATCAGGTTCCGCCGCAGATGTTGGGGCTGGTTCGCGGGGGGAGCCGGGCTATGTTGACGATGGGCGCGACGACGCTGGACGCGGCCTTGGCGGGGACCGCGAATTTCCCGCTGCCGGTGCAGGCGGCAGGACGCCGGAGGCCGAGCCGGGACGGAGGCGCCATGCAGAGACCAGGGATGCCGCCTCGGGCGATGACGTGCGAAACGACCGGGGCGGCGACCAGGGCGCCGGCATCTGATCGACGCTTCAATCAATGGCGCCGGCACAGATGCTCCCGGCATCCCCTGGTCCGGGTGCCAGGGCTGACGCATAGGCGCAGGAGCAGCCGGCCGGCCGCTCCTGCGCCTAGCGGGCGCGGGGCTTGAGGACGGGGGAAGGACTGACTCCTTCCCCCGTTCCCATGCCCACAAGCAGCTCCGTGACGGCATCGATCGATGCCACTTTCGGCTCCCAGGCCAGGATGCGTTCCGCGCGGCTGGTGTCCATGATCGGGGCGCCGGCAGCCATCTCCACCCATCCGGCGTCTGTGGGCTGCAGCCGGGCCCGCCACGTCAGGTCCACCAGTGCGTGGAGCAGCCGCATGGGGATGGGCAGGATCCTCTTCGCGCCGAAGATGCGGCCCAGTTCCTGGGGCGTGAGGACCGGCTCGGCGGCAATATTGAAGGCTCCGCTGGCGCGCTGGTCGACTGCCCGCCAATAGGCCTCTGCAACGTCGTCCGCATGGACTGCCTGGAAAACCAGGTTGTCAGGGACCGGCAGGATGGGCAGCCATGGCCTGGGTGGTACCAGCCGGGACAAGACGCGGCCAAGGAAGTACCTGCCAATTTCAGCCCCGGCCTGTCCTTGGAAGATCAGCGCAGGCCGCAGCCGCGCGACGGCGATGTCCGGGTGTGCGGCCATGAATCCGTCCAGGAGCTTCTCCTGCTCTGCCTTGTGCCGGCTGTAATGCGAGCCTGCCATGCCATCTGCCGGCCATGACTCGTCCCGCCGCTGGTCCTTGCCGGACGCCTTGTACGCGCCCACCGAGGAAGCGCAGACAACCTGCTTGACTCCCGCGCGTGCAGCCGCCTCCAGGACATTTCCGGTCCCCGTGACGTTGGTCCGGTGCAGAAGGTCCAGATCGCGGTTCGGCTGGATCTGCCATGCCAAATGGACCACTGCATCAACCCCGGCCAGCGCTTTTTCCAGCAGGGGCATGTCCCGCTCCAGGCCCACATCCAGGGTGTGCCACTGCACGCCGCTGTAGGGTTCCCCGGACGTATCGGGAAGCCTGCGGCTGATTCCCACCAGCTGCAGGCTGCCGGGCTTCCTGGCCAGCTGGCGCTGCAGGTTGCGCAGCAGTGCTGTCCCCGCGTTTCCGCTGGCTCCCGTAATGGCGATGCGCATACCTAAGACTCCTTGGCGGCTCGATCCAGTTCCCCCTACTTTCAGAGCTTATAGCGGAGGAGCATTGTTTTATAAGCAAGCTTATGATTTCCTACTTCTAAGTCTTGCCGCAGGCTTTCGGAACCAGACCGAGGGAAACCAACACTCATGCCCGAATCCTTTGCCGCATTTGCCGTCGACGCTGCGCCCGTCCACCGCCGGCAGCCGGTACCAGCACAAAACCACACTCCGCCCGCCACCTCCGGGCGGCTTCGCGAGACGTTCGAAAACGATTTGGTCCTCAAATACCTGGACCTTGCAGAAGCCCTGGCTGCGCGCTTCGAAGCCCGCGGCAGGGAGCGGGCAGACCTGAACCAGGTTGCCTATCTGGGCCTGGTCAAGGCAGCCCGTGGCTTCGACCAGGCCAAGGGGGAAAGTTTCCCCGCCTACGCTGCGCCCACCATCACCGGCGAACTCAAGCGGTACCTCCGCGACCGGACCTGGGTGGTCCGCCCGCCGCGCCACATCCAGGACCTGAGGACCCGGCTGTTCCGGGCAGAGCCGGAGTTGACCCAGTCGCTGGGAAGGAATCCCAGCGTGATGGAGCTGGCCAGCGAACTGGGGAGCGATCCGGCCGAGGTGCAGGAGGCCATGTCGGCGTCCAGCAGCATGCACCCCGATTCCCTGGACGCGGTCAACCCCAACTCGGATGCACCATCCATCGGCGAGGTGCTGGCGTGCCCCGAGACACCGCTGGAGCGCCTTGAAGAACTGTCCTGCCTGCGCGACGCCATGCAGGACCTGAACGACTCGGACCGCGAGCTCCTGTACCGCCGCTACTTCTGCGAGGAAACCCAGGTGCAGCTGGGGAAGCGGTTGGGCATGTCCCAGATGCAGGTTTCCCGCCGCCTGGCCAAGGTGCTGGTGGAACTGCATCGCAGGCTGGAGGAAGGCGCCCGTGCCGGAGTGGTGGACGGGGCCCTCGGCGATGAAACGCCGGGCGGCGCAGGCCGGCGGGGCCACCCTGCCAACACGGTTGCGCCCTTCCACCGGCCGCTGAGGGCTGGACACTCCACCGCAGCGAAGCGGGCGGACCAGCGCCACGGCGGCACGGGGACCAGGTAGCGGCCGCACTGCACGCTCCGGCGGCACGGCTGCGGGTACCGGTTCGCAGCAGAAGTGGCTGTTGCTGCGCAGAGCTGCATCGCCGGCATGGCGTAGCAGTCCCAACGCCTGCGCGGCGCACTCCTTATCTTGCCTGTTCAAGGTGGGTACCGGTACGCCGCGGATGCGGCCAAAAGGCACGGGGCCTTGTTTAGGAGCAACAGCAGAAGGGAACTGGTTGGCTATGGGAAGCTCTGAAATGTCCACGCTCCGGGCTGTCCTGTTCGACAGGGACGGAACCCTGGTTGTCGATGTGCCCTACAACGGGGATCCCGGCAAGGTACGGCCGATGGCCGGCGCGAAAGAGGTGCTGGATGGCCTGCGCGCGGCAGGAATTGCCACTGGGGTTGTCAGTAACCAGTCGGGCATCGCCCGCGGCCTGATCACGGCCGACGACGTGGCAAAAGTCAATGCCCGGGTGGAAGAACTCCTGGGGCCGTTCGATGTGTGGGAGGTCTGCCCCCACGAGGAACAGGACAGCTGTTCCTGCCGCAAGCCGGCTCCCGGCATGGTGCACAGCGCCTGCCGCAAACTTGGGATCCACGAATCGGAAGCCGCCCTTATCGGAGACATTGGCGCCGACGTGGGGGCCGCCGAAGCTGCCGGCGCCACCGGGGTCCTGGTCCCCACGCCCGTGACCCGCGCCGAGGAGGTGGCCGCGGCGCGGCTGGTCGCCTCCGACCTGTCCTCAGCCGTGGGCCTGCTGCAGGAGCTGCCCTGATGGGGCGCGTCCTGGTGGCCCGGCTGGACAGCATGGGCGATGTCCTCCTCTCCGGCCCGGCCGTCCGCGCGGTGGCCAACGGCCGCGCCCAGCACGGCGGCAGCACCAACCACGTGGTGATGCTGTGCGGCCGGCAGGGTGAAGCCGCCGCTGCCATGCTCCCGGGCGTCGATGACGTCTACAGCTGGGACAGCCCGTGGATCATGAACCCGGCGCCGCGGATGACGGGCCCGCATGCGGACCGCCTGATCGAATACGTGCGCAATTCCCGCATCACCGAAGCCGTCATCCTCACTTCCTTCCACCAATCGCCCCTGCCGCTGGCTCTCCTGCTGCGCCTGGCAGGCGTGGAGCGCATCACCGGTGCCTCCACGGATTACGCTGGCTCGCTGCTCGATGTCCGCCTGAAACCGGGGGAGGACTTCCCCGAGGACCAGCCCGAAGCGGAACGGGCGCTGGGCATCGCGGAAGCCGCCGGCTTCCGGCTCCCGGCGGGCGACGACGGAAAGCTGCGCATCAACTCCGTGGCCGAAGTGGCTGCCCTCGTAGGTACCGGACCCTACGTCGTGGTCCACCCCGGCGCGGCCGTCCCGGCAAGGGCGTGGCCTCCGCTGCACCATGCTGCCGCCGTCGAACTCCTCCAGGGGGCCGGGTACCGCGTGGTGGTGACCGGCGGTCCCGGCGAGACGTCGCTCACGGCCACGGTGGCAGGCCCCTCCGCCCTGGACCTGGGCGGCCGCACCGACCTTGCCACTATGGCGGGCGTCATGGCCGGGGCCGATGCGGTCATCAGCGGCAACACCGGCCCGGCCCACCTGGCGGCCGCGGTGGGCACGCCTGTCGCTTGCCTGTTTTCCCCCGTGGTCCCTGCGATCCGCTGGGCACCCTACGGCGTGCCGCTGGAACTCCTCGGAGACCAAAATGCGCCGTGCCGCATGACCCGGGCCCGGATTTGCCCGGTACCGGGCCACCCGTGCCTCGATTCGGTGTCGCCGGAGGAAGTGGTGGCAGCGGTGGAGCGCCTGGTAAGTGGAGTGAGCTCCTTCAGCACGCACGTCAGCACCCGTAGAAAGGCCCGCAACAGATGAGGATCCTGCTCTGGCATGTCCACGGTTCCTGGACGGATGCCTTTGTCCGCGGTCGCCACGAGTACCTGCTTCCCGTCCTGCCCGGAGGCGGCGCGTGGGGACTGGGCCGCGCCGGCAGGGACTGGCCGGAATCAGTGCGGGAGGTGGACCTGGCCACGCTCGACGCTGACGCCGTGGACGCCGTCGTCCTCCAACGCCCGGAAGAGATCGATGAAGTGGTACGAAACCTGGGACGGAAGCCCGGCGTCGACCTGCCGGCCGTGTTCGTGGAGCACAACACCCCCAAGGGAAATTTCCCGAACACCAGCCACCCCCTCGCTGGCCAGGACCGCATCCCGGTGGTCCACGTAACCCATTTCAACCGCCTGGCCTGGGACAACGGCTCCGCTCCCATCACCGTGATCGAGCACGGAATCCCGGACCCCGGACAGCTATACACCGGTGAGCTGCCGGAACTGGGGGTAGTGGTCAACGAACCTGTGCGGCGGGGCCGGGTCACAGGAACGGACTTGCTGCCGGCCTTCGCTTCGGTGGCTCCGCTGCAAGTGTTCGGCATGAAGACGGAAGGCCTGGCGGCAGCCACCGGAATCGAGGCTTCACGCGTGACGGCCCGGGGCGACCTGAAGACACGGGACCTGCACCGGGAACTTGCCCGCTGCCGCGTCTACGTCCATCCCATGCGCTGGACCTCGCTGGGGCTGTCCCTCCTGGAAGCCATGCACCTGGGCATGCCGGTGGTGGTGCTTGCCACCACTGAGGCCCCACGTGCCGTGCCGCAGGAAGCCGGCGTGGTCTCTGCCGACGTCGACGAGCTGCTCCGCTGTGCGGCGCGGCTGGTGGCCAATCCGGATGAAGCCCGACGGCGGGGACTCGCCGCCCGGGAGGCGGCGCTGGAGCGTTACGGCCTGGGCAAGTTCCAGGACCGCTGGGATGGGCTCCTGGCGGACCTGCGGAACCGGCCCCGGCACCCCGTTAACGAGCGGCCGGACGAGCGGATCCTCGTTCCGGCACGGGAGAGGAAGACACCATGAAGATCGCCATGATTTCCGAGCACGCCAGTCCGCTGGCGGCACTGGGCGGCGTGGACGCAGGCGGGCAGAACGTCCATGTTGCCGCGCTGTCCGAGGCCCTTGCCAAGCGCGGCCACCACGTCACCGTCTACACCCGCAGGGACGCAACGGAGCTTCCCGCACGGGTCCGGGTGGGGCGCCGGTTCGACGTGGTCCACGTGGACGCCGGGCCCGCCCGCCACGTGCCCAAGGACCAGCTGCTGCCCTACATGGGCGACCTCGCGGACGGCGTGGCCAGGGACTGGGGGCAGCGGCCGCCGGACGTGGTGCACGGCCACTTCTGGATGTCCGGCCTGGCAGCCTTGGAGGCGGCCAGGCGGCCCGACGCCGGGTACCGCGTGCCCATGCTGCAGACGTTCCATGCGCTGGGTACCGTCAAGCGGAGGCACCAGGGCGCGGAGGACACCAGCCCGGAGGCACGCCGCTGGCTGGAACCCGGCGTGGGACGCGCTGCCGACCGGATCATCGCCACCTGCTCAGACGAGGTCTTCGAGCTCAAGGCCATGGGCATCGCCACCGGCAAGATCTCCATTGCGCCCTGTGGGGTGGACCTGGGCTTCTTCTCGGCAAATGGGCCGGTGGCCGAAAGAAAGCGCCGCTACCGGATCCTGTCGGTGGGGCGGCTGGTGCCACGCAAGGGCGTTGACCTGGTGATCCGATCACTCCCGTACCTCAAGGCGGCGGGATTCGACGACGTCGAACTCCTGATCGTGGGCGGCGGGGGGGACACCAACGTCATGCACTCCGACCCCGAGATCCGGCGCCTGCTGGACCTTGCCGCCGGGCTGGGCGTGTCTGAACACGTGACCCTGCAGGGGCAGGTGGCCCGGACGGAGATGCCCGGCATCTTCCGCAGTGCCGATGCCGTGGTCTGCGCACCCTGGTACGAACCGTTCGGCATCGTCCCGCTCGAGGCCATGGCCTGCGGCGTCCCGGTAGTAGCAGCAGCCGTGGGCGGCCTTCGGGACACGGTGGTTGACCATGCCACGGGCCTGCACGTCCCGCCACGGGACCCCGAGGCCATCGCCTCGGCACTGTCACTGCTGCTGGAAAACCCCGCCCTCAGGACAAAACTCGGCCAGGCCGGGGAGCGGCGCGCACGCACCCGTTACTCCTGGGACCGGGTGGCAGCGGAAACCGAAAAGGCCTACCAGCTGGCCATGGCCGGTGCCCCGGCCAGCGTTTCGGCCGGGAACGTACCGATGGAAGGAGCCGCCCTGTGACTGCCGAATCGTCCCTGCGCGAAGCAGACCTCCGTACCCTCACCGGAGCACCGCCGCTGCCCGCGGTGCTCCCAGGCGCCACATTCGTGGACCCCGCCAGCGCCGAGGCCGTCCGCACCCACCTGGACAATGTCATTCCGGCCCTTGATTCGCTCCGCAGCCAGTCCGGCCGGCTGGCCGCCTGGGGCGTGGAGCTTGCCCAGCGCCTGCTGCGCGGGCAGCGGCTCCTGGCCGCGGGCAACGGCGGCTCAGCCGCGGAGGCGCAGCACCTCACCGCCGAACTGGTGGGCCGGTTCGACAGCGAACGGGTCCCGTTCTCCGCCATCTCCCTGCACGCGGAGTCGTCGGCGGTCACCGCCATCGCCAACGACTACGGGTACGACGAGGTCTTTTCCCGGCAGGTCCGCGCCCACGGCCGTTCCGGCGACGTGCTGATGCTGCTGTCCACCAGCGGCAAGAGCCCCAACCTGCTGCGCGCCGCAGAAGCGGCGGCCCGGCTCAACGTAACCACGTGGGCGCTCACCGGCTCCGGCCCCAATCCGCTGGCGGACGTCTGCGACCAGGCCGTCATGATCGACGCCCTGAACGCCAACGCCCAGGAAGGGCACCTGATCGCCCTGCATGCCATCTGCCG
This sequence comes from Pseudarthrobacter niigatensis, assembly GCF_030812615.1. NCBI lineage: Bacteria > Bacillati > Actinomycetota > Actinomycetes > Micrococcales > Micrococcaceae > Pseudarthrobacter > Pseudarthrobacter niigatensis. The sequence continues at coordinate 9,117 of NZ_JAUSTB010000007.1, forward strand.
TGCCTTCGATCTTGAGGTTGCCCGGCACACCCCGTCCGTAGTGGCCGGGTTCCCGAGAGGGGGCCGGGCATGAGGATCGTCGTCGTGGGAGACGTGATGCTCGACGTCGACCTTTCAGGTGAGGCCACCAGGCTCAGCCCGGATGCCCCCGTTCCCGTGGTGGACATTTCGGGTGTCCGACGCCGCGCCGGCGGCGCAGGCCTGGTGGCGCGCATGCTGGCCCAGGACGGCTGGCCCGTCACCCTGGTGACGGTCCTTGGCAATGACGACGCCGGCAGCCAGTTGCGTGCGCACCTGGCCGGGGTGCAGCTCGTCGCGGGCACCAGTGGCTATCCCTCGCCCGTCAAAACCCGGGTCCGGGCGGGTTCGCATCCGGTGGTCCGCTTCGACCAGGGTTGTGAAAAATCGCCGGTTCCGGACGTGAGCCCGGCGATGCTCCGCGCCGTGGAACAGGCCGGCGTGGTCATCGTCGCCGACTACGGCAGGGGGCTGGCGGCCAACCCCCGGCTCCGCGCGCTGCTGGGCCGGCTGGCGGGTGAGGTCCCCATCGTGTGGGACCCGCACCCTTCAGGGCCGGAACCGGTGCCCGGGGTTGCCGTGGTGACACCGAACATTTCTGAAGCAACCAAAGCCGTCCAGGCTGGTTCCGGAAGCGCCGCAGGCTCGGCAGACACCGTGGCGGAAATTCTGCTCCAGCGGTGGCGCAGCCGGGCCGTGCTGGTGACCAGGGGCGAGGAAGGGGCGGTCCTGCTCCGGCAGGGTGATACCTCTGCCCGGGCCGTCCCCGCGCCAAGGGTGGAAGCCGGCGACCCCTGCGGGGCCGGCGACCGCCTGGCAGCCAGCCTCGCCGTGCACCTCCTGGCCGGCCGCGACCTTCCGGAAGCTGCCGAGCTGGCAGTCCACGATGCCGCCGACTTCCTGGCGGCCGGGGGCGTCTCGGCCCTGCCGGACACTGCAGGGGCCGACGCTGCCGCCGGACATCCGGCGCCGGCCGCCGGCCGGCGCACCACCGAACCCTTGCTCCTGGCCCGTTCCGTGCGCGAGCGCGGCGGGACGGTGGTGGCCACCGGCGGCTGCTTCGACCTGATCCACGCCGGCCACGTCCGGTCACTCACCGCAGCCCGCGGGTTGGGGGACTGCCTCATCGTTTGCCTGAACTCGGATGACTCGGTGCGGCGGCTCAAAGGCCCGCAGCGTCCCATCATCGGCCAGCACGACAGGGCCGAACTGCTCCTTGCGATGGAATGCGTGGACGCGGTGATGGTCTTCGATGAGGACACCCCGGAAGCCGCCCTGGACCGGCTCCGCCCCGATATCTGGGTCAAGGGCGGCGACTACAAGGGAGCCCGCCTGCCCGAGGCCGACCTGGTGGAAAGGTGGGGCGGCCGCTGCCTTACCGTTCCCTTCCACCCGGCCCGCTCCACCACCGGCCTGGCTGACGCGCTCGCCAAGGTCAGCTGAACCACTTCCCTTTTCTGTCTTGTTTTCCCACTGAAAGGAACACCATGACCGCAGAACCAACCGCAACTGCTGCCACCACGCCCGGACGCGTCCTGGTCACCGGAGGTGCCTCCGGACTGGGGGCCGCCGTCGTCGAAGCAGTCCTCCGCTCCGGTGGCACTCCGGTGGTCCTGGACCGCGACATCAGTACCGTCTCCGGCGTCAAGGCGTTCGAAGTGGACGTCGCTGACCGTGCTGCCGTGGAGCACGCAGTCCGGGAAGCCGCGGAAACCCTCGGCGGCCTCGACGCGGTGGTTACCGCGGCAGGGATCGACCGCTGCGGCAAGCTTGCCGACGTCGAAGCCACCGAGTGGGAAAAGGTCATCGGGGTCAATCTGATGGGCACCGTTTCCACCGTGCGCGCCGCCCTGCCGTACCTGAAGGAAAGCCACGGGCGCGTGGTCACCGTAGCTTCCACCCTGGGCAAACGCGCCGTGGCTGATGCCACCGCGTACTGCGCCTCCAAGTTCGGCGTGGTGGGATTCAGCCACGCGCTGGCTGCGGAAACCGGAGGGGAAATCGGCGTGACCACCATGATTCCGGGCGGCATGAAGACCCGGTTCTTCGATGACCGGACCGAGCAGTACAAACCGCAGGACGATTCCCGGCTCAACGATCCCGCCAACACCGCACAGGCCATCCTGTTCGCCTTGAACCAGCCCACCGGCTGCGAGGTCAGGGAAATGCTGATCTGCCACGAGGAAGAGGGCTCCTGGCCCTAAACCGGGCACAGGCCGCCACACCCTGGCGGCACAGCCGGACCACCAGCACACGACATACCAGCACCGAAAGGCGGGAGGAATACACCATGCCCACCACAGCCACTGAAACAACCGCAGGCAAGGAAACAGTCGAGGGCGCCGGCATCACCATCCAGGACCCGCGGACCGGTGAAGTGCTCTGGACGGTGCCCCAGGCGGGCCCGGACGCAGTGAATGATGCCGTGGACGTGGCCCGCAGAGCTGCGCCCGGCTGGGCGGCGACAGCTCCGGCCGAGCGCGGCGCGGCCCTTCGCGCCGCCGCCAAGGCGCTGGATGCTGCCGGCCGGGAGCTCGCCGGGCTGAATGCCAGCGAAACCGGGCGGCCCGAAGAAGAAGCGCTTGCCGGAATCGCCGCCGCCGTCTCCACCCTTGAGCAGTATGCCGAACTGGGCCCGGTGCACCGCGGCCACAGCCTCCGCGGGAGCCGGCTCGCCTCCGACTACACCATCGCCGAGCCGCGCGGCGTGGCCGTCCTGCTGACCCCCTGGAATGACCCGGTGGCAGTAGCCTGCGGCCTGATCGGGGCCGCGTTGGTGACGGGCAACGCGGTCATCCACAAGCCCAGCGAGCGCTGCCCCCGGCTGGGGGAGGCGCTGGGCGAAGTCCTGGCACCGGCCTTTCCCGCCGGCGTCTTCCTGACCCTCTCCGGCGGCGCAGGGGTGGGGGCAACCCTGTCCCGGGCGGACGTGGACGTGCTCGCCCACGTCGGTTCCAGCGCCTCAGGTGCCCGGATCGCGGAGGCAGGAGCCCGTACCGGTGCCCACGTCATCCGCGAAAACGGCGGCAACGATCCCTTGGTGGTGGACCGCGACGTGGACCCGGCGTGGGCTGCGGAACAGGCCGCCATCGGCGCCTTCAGCAACAGCGGCCAGATCTGCACCGCCGTGGAACGCATCTACGTCCATCAAGACATCGCCGAGGCGTTCTGCAGCGCACTCGAAGCCGAGGCTGCCCTCCGGAACAGCAACGGATCCGTGGCGCCGCTGGTTGACCTACGGATGCGCGACGCCGTCCACGGGCATGTTGCGGAGGCCCTGGACCGCGGCGCCCGCGCCGTGGAAGGCGGTGCACTGCCGGACGGGCCCGGATCCTTCTACCCCGCCACCGTCCTGGTCGGCTGCACCGAAGGAATGCAGGTCATGGCGGAGGAAACGTTCGGCCCGGTGGCCCCGGTCCAGGTGGTGGACACGTTCGACGACGGCCTGCGCCTGGCGTGCAGCGGCAGGTACGGCCTGGCCGCCACCGTCCTGAGCAGCAACCTTGCGCACATCCAGCAGGCCGTGGCCGCGCTGCCGGTGGGAACGGTCAAGGTCAACGCGGTCTTTGGCGGCGCTCCGGGCGGGGCAGCCCAGCCCCGCGGGGAGAGCGGCGCCGGGTTCGGCTACGGGCCCGAGCTGCTGGACGAATTCACGCAGGTCAAGGTGGTGCACATCGAAGCTCCGCCGGCCTATGCACGGGCCGGCCGTGCCGAAGTGGACCAGCCATGAATGCGTCCCCGGACTCCATCGACCTCTCAACCCAGCGGGCGCTGTCTGACTGGCTGCCGGGAAGGCTGGCCGCCGAAAACCCCTCCATCCTGGTGATCGGCGACGTGATGCTCGATGGCTGGTGGAGCGGCAGCATCGAACGGCTCTGCCGGGAAGCTCCCGCCCCCGTCGTGGACATCCAAACCCGCGAATCGGTTCCCGGTGGGGCGGCCAACACCGCCATGAACCTTGCGGCCCTGGGAGCGAAGGTGGCAGTGGCCGGCATCATCGGCACTGACGACGCCGGCGAGGACCTGCGCGGGCAGCTTGCCGCCGCCGGCATCGACGTCCGGCACCTCCACACCCACCCGGATATGGTCACCACCACCAAGATTCGGATCAGCAGCGGCGGCCAGGTGATGCTGCGCCTCGACGACTCGGCCGGCACTGTCCCGGCCGACGCCCTGGCCGCGCTCGCCGCCTCGGTGCGGGCCGCCGTCGAACGCCAGGACGCCGTGCTGGTCTGCGACTACGGGACCGGTGTGGTGGCAGGCCCCGTCTGCGCCGCACTGGCGGGAACCCTGGGGAACTGGACCGGGGAAGGCCGGCCACTGGTGGTGGTTGACGCCCACGACCCGCGGCCGTGGGCGGCCCTGCAGCCGGACCTGGTGACGCCGAATGCCCAGGAAACCGCACGGCTGCTCGACCGCAGGCTGCCGGAGGGGCAGGGCAGGGTGGACGCCGTAGGCGGTGCTGCTGCTGACCTGCTGGCCAGCACCGGCGCGCGTGCGGTGGTGGTCACCCTGGACCGGGACGGAACCGTCCTGCTGACGCCCGACGGCGTGCGGCACCGGACGTGGGCGCGGCCGGCCGCCGAAAAGCAGGCGTCCGGGGCAGGCGATACGTTCGTTGCGGCCCTGACGCTGGCCCGTGCCGCAGGCCTCCCGCTGACGGCCAGCCTGGACCTGGCACAGTCGGCCGCCGACGTGGTGGTCCACCAGCCCGGCACTTCGGTGTGCAGCACCGCCCAGCTCAGCCGGTACCTGGAGGCGTTCGCGGATACGGCCCTGAGCGAGGAGGAACTGGAGCGCCAACTGGAGCTGCACCGCGCCCAGGGGCAGCGGATCGTGCTGACCAACGGCTGCTTCGACGTCCTGCACAGTGGCCACACCCGGTACCTCAACCAGGCCAAGCAGCTGGGCGACATCCTGGTGGTGGCGCTGAACAGCGACGATTCCGTCCGCCGGCTCAAGGGATCCGGCCGGCCCATCAACACCATGGCGGACCGGGCAGCGGTGGTGGCGGCGCTGAGCTGCGTGGACTACGTGACAGTGTTCGACACCCCCACGGCCGCCCCGCTGATCCGCCTGCTCCGGCCCGAGGTGTACGCCAAGGGCGGGGACTACACGCCCGAAATGCTGGCCGAGACGCCCGCGGTGGAAGAATACGGCGGCCGCGTGGCCATCCTGGACTACGTGGCTGAACGGTCCACCACTGCCGTGGTGAATCGGATCCGCGACGGCGAGGGGGCTGCCACGGCACCGTAGCAGTGGGCCCGTCCCGGCGGCAGCCGAGGGACGAAGCCGAGGCGCGGCCCGACGTCGTCGCGCCCCCCGCTTTCGGCAACTGACCCTCCAGCCCCCTCGGGGACTCGCCTCAGCTGTACAGGTGGCTGTCCAGGACCGAACGGGGTTTTTCTGCCGGATCCGGGTGGGTGACGATGACGCGGATACCGTCGGGATCCCGGCCTTCGACGACGGTAACGCCGCCCTTTGCGCGGGTTTCCGTGTAGCGCCCCAGGTCTTTCAGCGCCCGCTCGAAGTACGCCAGGCCCTCAGCGGTGTCTGTCGCCCACATCAGCAGGTGCTGCCCCAGGCCACCCGAGTAGTGCTCCTCACGGGGGCCGCGTTCAATGAGGTAGAGCTCGAAGCCTCCGGGCGCCAGGAGGAGGGCCGCGTCGGCCGAGCGTATGGTTTCCACGCAGTTGAACAGGTCCCGGTAGAAGGTCACGGACCTGTCCAGCTCCGAGACGAACTGGACGGATGAAGCCACCCTCGCTGTGTATTCCATCCTGTCATTGTTGACCCCGCCGCCGCAGACCACCAGCCTTCCATCAGGCGGTGCGGGCTTCCGGGACCCTTGCCCCGCTTCAGCTCCAATGGCGGGCAGCAACTAGGGTTGACCCTGTACAACTCACACGGACTGAAGCGGGGCAACGGGCAATGGCGAAACGCGGACGGTCGGCGAACCGGGCCGGACGCCCGGCAGCCGGTGTGGTTGAGGTTCCCAAGGGGGCTGTGGTGAACGGTCCGGCAGAGGGCGTCTACTACATCGATACGGGCGACTGTGAACTCATCGCCGACCAGGACAACTCCACCGGCTGGCTCCTGAAGATCAACGGCGTCATGAGCTCGCACGTTGACCTGGCCGACCCGCTGTTCCTGGACTTTGAGTACATGCGGTGGATGGCGGCGCTCATTGAGTCGCGGTGGCCGCCGTCGGACGTTTCCTCGGCCAAGCTGCGCGGGCTGCACCTGGGCGGCGGTGCCTGCTCCCTGGCCCGCTACTTCTCCGCCGCCTACCCCGACGCGCGGCAGGTGGTGGTGGAGCTGGACGGGAAGCTCGCCGAGTACGTGCGCGGCTGGTTCGACCTTCCCAAGGCGCCCCTGCTGCGGATCCGCGTGGGTGAGGCCCGCGCCGTTACCGAAACCCTCACGGAGCACACCAGGGACTTCATTATCCGCGACGTCTTCGCGGGAGCATTCACCCCCCGGCCCCTCACCACCGCCGAATTCAACCAGCACGCCAAGCGGGTCCTGGCGCCGGGCGGCCTGTATGTTGCCAATTCCGGTGATGCCCCGGACCTGAAGAACGCCCGGGAGGACGCGGCCACCATTGCGGCCGCCTTCAAGCACACGGTGATCATTGCCGATCCCGCCATGCTGAAGGGCCGGCGGTACGGAAACATGGTGATGGCCGGCAGCGACGTGCCCTTCGGGGACGATCCGCAGCTTCGCCGCCGGCTCCTCGGCGGGGCCGTCCCGGCGCACCTGTGGGATGACGCCCAGGTGCGGGCATTCGCGGCGGGGGCTCCGGTCCGCCACGACCCACCCGCACCGTGACCCCGCAAGCCCGGCCAGGGAACCCGGGGGCGTGGGCCCACGCAGTTATCGTCTTCAGCGGCCCAGGAGTGCATCGCGGTGCTCGGACATCCGTTCCCTGAGGGCCTGCACGACGGCGGCCACCGCGGGGCGGCGGAGTGAGTCCGGACGCAGGACCATCCAGTAGGGGAGCAGTTCGCCGATCTTTTCGGGCAGCAGGCGGACCAGGTCGTCGTGGAGGTCGGCCATGAAGCACGGCAGGAAGCCGACGCCGGCGCCGGCACGGGTGGCCTCGACATGGACGAACACGTTGGTGGAGGTCAGGCCGTCCTTCATGGCGGGAACGAGCCGCCGCGGCGCATCGAGGTCGTCCACCTGGAGCATCGAGTCCACGAAGTAGACCAGCGGATGACCGTTGAGTTCGGCCACGGTGGCGGGTGTCCCATACTCCGCAAGGTAGGCGCGGGAGGCATACATGCCCAGCCGGTAATCGCCCAGGCGGATGGCCTCCGCGCGGTGCACCTGCGGCTCGCCCACCACCACTTCGATGTCCAGCCCTGACCGCTGCTGCAGCGCCCGGCGGGTCATGGTGACCACCTCCACGCTCAGGCCCGGATGGTCCCGGCGCAGCCGTGCCACGGCAGGAGCGGCAATGTAGGCGCTGAAGCCATCCGTCGCGGTCATGCGCACGACGCCGGCAATCGGGTCGGGTGCCTGGCCGCCCGGTCCCAGCGTGCCCAGCACCGCCTCCACCTGTTCGGCCGCCTGCACGGCGCGTTCGCCAAGCTCCGTGAGTTCCCAGCCGCCCGCGGCACGGGACAGGACCCGGCCGCCCAGGGACTTCTCGAGCGCGGCGATCCTGCGCGAGACGGTGGTGTGGTTCAGGCCCAAGGCTTGGGCCGCCGTCGTGAACCTGGCGGAGCGGGACACCGCCAGGAGCACCAGCAGGTCATCTGGGTTCGCGTTCATATCTGCAATTGTGCACACGTTGACTGCCTCTTTGGCCATTGAAGAGCCGGACCTGTGCAGCAATACTCATCTGAGTCGCTTGTGCTGGAGATCACAGCACGTGTCAATGTGGACACTGAGGAGAACCATGAGCATTGAGCAAGGCCTGGCGAACGACGCCGGGCATGCACCCAAGGGAACGGGCCTGAAGAAGATTGTTGCCGCCTCCATGGTGGGCACGGTGGTGGAATGGTACGAATTCTTCCTGTACGCCACCGCGGCCACCCTGGTCTTCGGCAAGTACTTCTTCCCCGCCACAGGCAACGACCTGGACGGGATCATCCAGGCGTTCCTGACCTATGCCGTGGGCTTCATCGCCCGCCCGCTGGGCGGCATCGTCTTTGGCCAGATCGGCGACAAGCTGGGCCGGAAGCCCACGCTGCAGCTCACCATCATCATCATCGGCGTTTCCACGTTCCTGATGGGGTGCCTGCCGGGCTTCGCCGACATCGGGTACCTGGCCCCCGCGCTGCTGGTGGCCCTGCGCTTCATCCAGGGCTTCGCGCTGGGCGGCGAATGGGGCGGTGCCGTGCTCCTGGTGGCCGAACACAGCCCCAACAAGACCCGCGCCTTCTGGTCCAGCTGGCCCCAGGCGGCCGTCCCGGTGGGCAACCTCCTGGCCACCCTGGTGCTGTACATCATGTCCACCACCCTGAGCAGCGAGGCCTTCCTCGGTTGGGGCTGGCGCGTGGCGTTCTGGCTCTCCGCAGTGATCGTCTTCGTGGGCTACTACATCCGCACCAACGTCAGCGAATCGCCCATCTTCCTCGAAGCCAAGGAACTGGTGGAGAAGGAACAGGCCGTCAGCTACGGCGTCTTCGAGGTCCTGCGCAAGTACCCCAAGGGCATCTTCCAGGCCATGGGCCTGCGGTTCGCGGAAAACATCATGTATTACCTGGTGGTCAGCTTCGCGATCGTGTACCTCAAGAGCGTGCACAAGTACGACACTTCCTCGCTCCTGCTGGCGCTGCTGATCGCGCACCTCATCCACTTCGCCATCATTCCGCAGTACGGCCGCCTCGCGGACCGGATTGGCCGCAAGCCCGTTTACCTGGCCGGCGCCATCCTGGGTGCCACCTGGCCGTTCTTCGCCTTCCCGATGTTCGATACCAGGAACGCCGTTGTCATCGTCCTGGCCGTGACCATCGGCCTGTGCCTGCACGGCCTGATGTATGCGGGCCAGCCCGCCATCATGGCCGAGATGTTCCCCACCCGCATGCGGTACTCCGGCGCATCCCTCGGCTCGCAGGTGACGTCCATCTTCGCCGGTTCGCTGGCGCCGCTGCTGGCCACCCAGTGGCTGAAGGACACGGGTTCGTGGCTGCCCACCGCCATCTACCTGGTGGTGGCCTGTGCCATCACCACGGTGGCCGTGCTAAGCCTGAAGGAGACCAAGGGCATTGCCCTGGAGGACGTGGACCAGGAAGACGCGGCCCGCGAGGGGCTGCTGACCGCTGGACGCCGCTGACCTGGCTGTTGGGTTGACCCGGCCGCTGGACCGTCCGGGCGCGCAAGTCGTTGGCTGTACACAAGGAGAACTGGAATGGACAACACGTTGAATGGACGCAAGGCGCTGGTCACCGGCGGTGCCAGCGGAATCGGGGCCGCCTGCGTGCGCGCACTGGCGGCGCGCGGAGCGAAAGTGGTGGTGGCCGACGTCGATGCCGCCGCCGCATCGTCCCTCGCCGATGAGGTGGGCGGCAGCGCCTGGGAAGTGGACCTGGTGGACGTCGACGCCCTGGCCGGGCTGAGCCTTGACTGCGACATCCTGGTCAACAACGCCGGCATCCAGCGCATCAACCCCATCGAGGAGTTCGATCCCGCAGACTTCCGCCGGCTTATCAGCCTGATGCTGGAGGCCCCGTTCCTGCTCATCCGGGCTGCCCTGCCGCACATGTACGCCAACAAGTTCGGCCGCGTCATCAACGTGTCCTCGGTTCATGGACTGCGCGCCTCTCCGTTCAAAAGCGCGTATGTCTCGGCCAAGCACGGCCTGGAAGGGCTCAGCAAGGTGACCGCGCTTGAAGGGGGACCGCACGGTGTTACGTCGAACTGCGTCAACCCCGGATACGTGCGCACGCCTTTGGTGGAGAAGCAGCTCGCGGACCAGGCCAAGATGCACGGCATCCCGGAGTCCGAGGTCCTGGCGAAGGTGATGCTCACCGAAGCCGCCATCAAGCGCCTGGTGGAGCCGGACGAGGTGGCGTCCCTGGTGGCCTGGCTGGCGTCCCCGGACGCCGGCATGGTCACCGGCGCCAGCTACACCATGGACGGTGGCTGGTCGGCCCGTTAGTACTTCAGTCCAGGGGTTTGACCAGCCGGTGGTCAAAGAAGAAGACGCCGTACGGGGTCTTCACTCCCACTGACCGGCGGTCCTGCCACACGACGACCCCTTCGCGCCTGCCACTGAAGGGGTCGTCGCCTATAACGGTGTCCCCTACCCGGTAAGGGCAGCGGGGGCCGAAAACCGTCAACGTGCGGCCCCATGCCCCGGAAAGGGCGGACCCCAGGCTGACGGGCCGGCCCATGCCGGAAAGATCCTGTGCGTAGTCCCTGGCCATGTGACCAACTCCTTCAAGCGGCAGCCTGCCGCCTGCTAACGGTGCTGGTTGGCCGAATGCTCCCAGCGGAGGATGGTCCTCCCATTCCGGCCGCCACCGTACGGCTACGCTAAGCGCTATTCACACCAGTAACACCAGTAACAGGTACTCATTTTCCGGTGCTGCGACTACTTGGCCGGGACGGCCCCGTTGATGATCTCTTCGGCGTGGTCAAAAGCCCAGGCCGCCAGAGGCACCAGCAGCGCACTCAGTTCGTAGCCCCGGTCGGTGAGGCTGTAGTCCACCCGGGGCGGAATGACAGGCTGGGCTTTCCTGCTGACCAGGCCGTCGCGCTCCAGGGTCTTCAGCGTCTGTGCCAGCATCTTCTCGCTGATGCCCTCGGCCCGCCGCCGCAGGTCGCTCCACCGCTGTTCGCCCTCCGACAGGGCAATGAGGAGCAGGACGCCCCACTTGCTGGTGACGTGGTCGAGCAGTGTCCGGCTGGGGCACCCAGCCGGGAACACGCCGTCGTCGAAGGCCATGGGCAGGAGAGCGGCTCGCATGCCACCAGCTTACTCCAGGGTCAGTACCTTACTTCAAAGTGCGTACTCCCTTTTGGGAAGTTATCCGCCGACGGGCCGGTTGTGCCCTTCGACAGAGCAAAATCCCGAAAGGAATCATCGTGAGCATTGTTGTTACAGGCGCCACTGGCCAGTTGGGCCGCCACGTTCTTGAAGCACTCCTGGAGCGTGGGGTGGCGGCCGGGAATATTGTCGCGGCCGGCCGGTCCGTGGAGAAGCTGGCGGACTTCGTGGAGCGCGGGGTACGCGTACAGCCGATGGACTACGCCGACGCCGGATCGGTTGCCGCTGCCTTGAAGGGCGCCAGGCGGGTGCTCCTGATCTCCGGCAGCGAAGTGGGACAGCGGGTTGACCAGCACCGCACCGTTATCGAAGCGGCCAAGGCCGAGGGCGTGGAGCTGCTGGCCTACACCAGCATCGCCAACGCGGACACCACGTCCATGTTGCTGGCCGACGAGCACAAAGCCACAGAGGCGCTGCTGCGTGAGTCAGGGGTTCCGTTCGTGCTGCTGCGCAACGGTTGGTACCTGGAAAACTACACGGAGCAGCTGCCCGGAACCCTTGCGCAGGGCGCTGTTGCGGGAAGCGCCGGTGACGGCAAGGTCAGCGGCGCTGCCCGGGCCGACTATGCCCAGGCGGCTGCCGCGGTTTTGGTGGCCGACGGCCAGTCCGGCAAGGTTTACGAGCTTGGCGGCGACGAGGCCTTCAGCATGGCGGACCTCGCTGCGGAGATCAGCGCGGCCACCGGGAAGGCCGTCAGCTACAACGACCTGCCCGCGGGGGACTATGCGGAACTGCTCGCGTCCGTGGGTGTGCCGGAAGCCTTTGCGGAGATCCTGGCGGATTCCGACATGGGCATTGCGCGCGGCGACCTCCTGGTCAGCACCGGCGACCTCCGGCGGCTGATCGGCCGCCCGACGACGTCCCTCGGCCAGGCGGTGCGGGCCGCCGCTGCTGCCGCGTAGGGCAGCCGAACTGAAAGGTGCCCGTCCCCATATAGGGGCCGGGCACCTTTTTCTCTGTCTCTTAGGCGGGCTGGGACGTTGTTCGCTGCGCCGGTTGTGCTTCGCTCGGACTACTTAACGAGGTCGTTGGTGTAGGTCTCGGAAAGCTTGATCTCCTTGTTTCCCACATCCGGATTGGCTACCTGCTGGGTCTTCAGGACTGCCTGGACCCCGTCGTCGGTAAAAGTGCCGTCCTTGCTCAAAGTTTTCTTGAGGTCATCGATGACTTTGGCGTAGAGATCCTTGTCGCCGCCGGCAAAGCTTTCCGGCATTTTGGCTGCGATTTCTGCCCCCGAATGCCCGTTGATGTACTCCAGGGTCCGCTTGATGGCCTTGGCCAGCTTGGCGGCGGTGTCCTTGTTCTGGTTGAGCCAGTCAGTCTTGGCGTACAGGCAGGCGGAAGGCCAGGAATCGGTGGCGAACACTTCCTTCAGGCCCTCGGAGCTGCGGACATCCTCCAGGACCACCGGATTGTGGCCGATGCGCTTGGTGAGCACCGAGACGTCCGGTTCGAGCATCACGGCGGCGTCGACCTGCCCCTGCTCAACAGCGGCAACTGCGGATGATCCGGCACCGATGGCGGAAACAGCGGCATCAGACTGCTGCATGTTGTTCTTCGCCAGCAGGAACTTCACGAACATGTCGGTGGAAGAACCCGGAGCTGTGACGCCCACGTTCCTGCCCTTCAGGTCCGCGATGGATTTGATCTGGCCTTCGTTCTTCGGGGACACCAACAGGGCCAGGCCGGATGACTGGCCCATGTCCACGAAAGCCTTGATCTGCTGGTTCTTGGCCTGCATCTGGATAGTGTGCTCGTAATACCCGCTGGTCACGTTGGTGCTGCCGCCGATCATGGCGGTCAGGGCCTTGGAGCCGCCTTGGAGGTCCTGAAGCTCAACGTCCACGCCCTCATCCTTGTAGTACCCAAGTTGCTGGGCCAGGGTGGTCGGGAGGTAAGTCAGGAGGGTCTGCCCGCCGACGCCAATGACCACCTTGCCGCCCCCGCCGCCGGCTGCGGCCGATCCGCTTTGGCCCGGGGGTGCGGCCGCGGGTGCGCCACAGGCGGAGAGCGCCAGGGCAACCGACGCAATCAGGGTCAGTGGCCGGAGGAGGACCCGGCCACGGTGCCGGGTTGCTTTCTGTGTCATGAGTCTCCCTTTCAGGCGGGTTGTTGAGTTTCAGCGCAGGTAAAGCAGCTCTTGGGCCGGTCGGGGTCAGGGGTCAGGAAGACCGGACCAGGCGCCACCTGAGCAGGTGCCGCTCCAGGCGGTTGACGAGGAGGTCGATGATCAGGACGACGATCATGAGGATGAACATCCCCGCAAACACGCCCTTGGTGTCGAACACGCCCTGGGCCTGGGCGATGGCATATCCGACGCCTCCCGACGCGCCAAGGTACTCGCCCACCACTGCGCCGGTGATGGCGAAGCCGACGCTGATATGCAGGCTGGAGAAGATCCAGGTCAGGGCGCTGGGGATGAAGACGTGGCGCAGGAGCTGCTTTTCGCTGGCCCCCAGCATCCTGGCGTTGTCCACCAGGACCCGGTCCACGCTCTTGACCCCTTCCAGGGTGTTGAAGAAGACGATGAAGAACACCAGGGTGAAGCCGAAGGCGACCTTGGACCAGATGCCAAGGCCGAACCACAGCAGGAAAATCGGAGCCAGGACCACGCGCGGGAGCGCATTGAACATCTGGAGGAAGGGGTCCAGCAGCCGCTCAAGGAAGCGGACGCGGGCGAGGATAAAGCCCAGGAGGAGTCCGACGGCGGCTCCCACCAGGAAGGCGAGGATGGCTTCCTGCATGGTCACCCAAAGGTGGGGGAACACGAACCCTGAGGACACCCAGAGCCATACGGTCTGGAAGATGTCCGATGGGAGGGGGAAGAAGAATTCGTCGATCACCCCGGCCCGTCCCATGACCTCCCACGCTCCCAGGACGAGAACCGTGAGGAGGAGCTGGATGCTCCGCATGGCCAAGGGTGACATTTCTCCCCGGCGGGCCGGCCGGCTGGCGGGCCTGCGGTCCTGGGTGCCGCCGGGAGAGCCGTTCCCGCGGGACCCGGGCCTCCGTGAACCGAGTATGGTCACGCCGCTTCACCTTCCTCCGCCATAGCGTTTTCGTAGGTCTTTGAAACTTCGACTTTCAGGCGGCCCCAGATCTCGCGGTGCAGCGCCACAAACCGGGGGTCGTCACGGATATCCAGCAGGTCGCGCGGGCGGGGGATGTCGATTTGGTAGCTTCCCACCACCGTGCTCCCGGGGCCCGCTCCCAGAATGACCACTTCATCGGACAATGCGATCGCTTCGTCGAGGTCGTGGGTAATGAATACCACTGCCTTGCCGGATTCCTGCCAAAGCTGCAGGAGTTCGTTTTCCATGATCTGGCGGGTCTGGACGTCGAGGGCTGAAAATGGCTCGTCCATGAGGAGAATGTCCGGGTTCACGATCCAGGCCTGTGCGATGGCCGTGCGCTTGCGCATGCCGCCGCTGAGCTGGTGCGGGTAGCGGTCCGCGAAGTTCTTGAGGCCCACCTTTTCGAGCCAGCGCCGCGATTCCGAGTGGGCCTCCGCCTTGGAGACGCCGGCCATGGTCAGGCCCAGGCTGACGTTGTCGATGACCGTTTTCCACGGCAGCAGGGCGTCCTGCTGGAACATGTAGGACGCCCGGCGGTTCACTCCCGCCACCGGCTCTCCGAAGCTCTTGACCTCTCCGAAGCTGGGAGTCAGAAGCCCTGCTGCCATGTTCAGGATGGTGGACTTGCCTGATCCCGTCGGGCCGACGATCGAGACGAAGCGGCCGGGTTCCACCTTCAGGTCAATGTCGCGGACTGCGAAGTAGGTCTCGCCCCCGGATGTTGGAAATTGTTTGGTGCACCCGGTGAGCTCCACGGCATATCCGGACGTGGCTGGCTGTGCAGCTGGCATCTTTGCCTCTTCCCGGCCAACTCCGGCCGTTTGTTTCCCCCTGTTGGTCCACGCTGTCGGAACGAAAGTGGTGCATCGGTCCGCGTCCGGAGACCTGCGTGCGGCCTCTGGTGGTGTTACTCGTGCAGGTCCTTCCTGCCACATCGTGGGTTCTCCATCATGATGTGGACCTGATGCTAACAGTTACTTCGGTCACACTCAACGACCCCTCGGCTCATACACTTTCCCCATGAGCTCCAGCGAAACGTCGGCCACGCCCCTGTTGGTCCTGCGGAAGATCACTGCCATCCTCGATGCTTTCTCCCTCGCGCAGCCCGAGCTGTCGCTGGCCGAGATCCGATCCAGCACCGGGGTACCGCACTCCACCGTCCAGCGCCTTGTGGCGAACATGGTGCAGGAAGGGATTCTGGACAGGCACGGAGACCGGTACCGGGTGGGGGTGCGGATGGCCCACTGGGCGGCACCGGCTACCCAGGGGCTGGATTTCCTGGAGCTGCTGACGCCCGTGCTGCGAAGGCTTCGTGACGAGCTGGGCGAGACTGCCTGCATCTTTCGTGAATCCCAAGGGAAACGTGTTTGCATCGCCCTTGCCGAGACCCGCCGCATGCTCCGGCGGGCGGTAAGTGTCGGTGAAATCATGCCGCTGCACGTGGGTGCGGCGGGGCGGGTCCTGCTGGCCTGGAATCCGGAAGTTGCCGAGCGGGTGTACCGGTCGGGCCTGGCATCACTGACCGACCAGACCATCACCGATGCCGCGAGCCTGGAAGAATCGGTCGCCAAAGCCCGCGCGGACGGCTTCGCCATCACCACCGGTGAGCGCGTGTCCGGCGCCAGCGGCATCTCGGCGCCGATTTTCGGCCCACAGGGCGAACTCTTCGGCGCTCTTACGGTGATGGGGCCGGCCCTGAGGATGCCCTTCGAAGTCTGCGCGTCCTGGGTGGAACAGGTGCTGGCGGCCGCGGAAGAGGGCACCAGGGTCATCGGCGGCACCATCCCGCAGTAGCGACAATTTCACCTCCCTCTATCCACATTGTGAATTTAGGTCCACAATATGAGTTGTCGTGCCAACGATGCTTTGCGATCCCACGGCAGGCCGGGCAACGCGGCCCGGGCACCGGTTGCCGTCAGAACAGGAGTCCAAAAGATGGTGGAAACTTCCCAGACCGCACCCCCTGACGGCATGCGCGCCGGGCAGAACGCAGACGCTGGACCTGGCGGACGGTCGTGGACAGGGCCCGGCGCTGCACCTGCCCCTGGCGCTGCCATGGAAAAGGCCGGCGGCCCGTTGACCGGCGTGCGTGTCCTGGAGCTCGGATCACTTATCGCAGGCCCGTTTGCAGGACGGCAGCTCGCAGACTTCGGCGCGGAGGTCATCAAGATCGAGTCTCCCGACCGTCCCGACCCCATGCGGGAATGGGGGCGCGCCCGGATGCATGGCCACACGCTCTGGTGGTCGGTCCAGTCCAGGGGGAAGAAATGCGTGACGCTGGACCTCAAGTCGCCCCGCGGACGTGAACTGTTCCTGGAACTCTGCAGGGAAGCCGACGTCATCCTCGAGAATTTCCGCCCTGGAACACTCGAAAAACTGGGGCTCGCCCCCGACGTGCTTTGGCAAGGCAACCCAGGCCTGGTCATCGCCAGGGTTTCCGGCTACGGCCAGACCGGACCTGATGCCAACAAACCGGGTTACGCGTCCGTGGCCGAGGCCCGCGGCGGCCTGCGCCACCTCAACGGCTACCCGGACCAGGCTCCGCCACGGACGGGCATTTCGCTGGGGGACAGCCTGGCGTCGCTCTATGCGCTGCAGGGAATCCTGCTGGCCTTGTATTGGCGGGATGCCAGGGGAGGGACGGGGCAGGTCGTGGACGTGTCCCTTGTTGAGGCATGCTTTTCCCTCCTGGAAAGCGCCGTTCCCGATTATGCGGCTCAAGGTATTGTGCCCGGCCCCAGCGGTTCCGGGCTGAAGGGCATAGCGCCGTCGAATATCTTCCGCTCCAGCGACGGAAAGTGGGTGGTGATCGCTGCCAACCAGGACTCTGTGTTCGTGCGGCTGGCTGCTGCAATGGGCACCCCGGAGCTGGCTTCCGACCCCCTCTACAGCAACCATGCTTCCCGGGGAGTCAACCAGGAGGCGTTGGAACAACTGATCGCCGAATGGGCGGCACGCTTCAACCACTCGGAACTGGTGGCGTGCCTTGACCGGCACGCTGTTCCCAACAGCACTGTGAGTACCATCGAGGACATCTTCGAAGACCCCCAGCTCCGGGCGCGCGGGATGCTGGTTGAAGTTCCCGATGAACAGTTGGGGGCGGTGGTCCAGCCGGGCGTCATCCCCAAGCTGTCCCGGACCAGCGGCGGCATCGCGTGGAACGGGCCGCTGTCACCTGGCTCCCACAACAGCGACGTCTACGGGGGTCTGCTCAAACTGAACGGCGAAGAACTGCAGCATGCCAAGGACGAAGGTGCCATCTGATGAACGGAATTGCGGGAACCGGTACTCGCGGAGATTCAGTCTCCATCGTTGACGTCAGTCCCCGGGATGGGCTGCAGAATGAAAAGATTCCGGTCAGCACCCACGACAAGCTGCGCCTAATCAACGATCTGATTGCCCTGGGCGCCAGGCGGATTGAAGCCGTGAGCTTCGTCAACCCCAAAAAAGTTCCGCAAATGGCGGATGCCGATGCCGTCATGGCCGGGGTGCCGCGGGATGCCGGCGCCAGCTACATCGGCCTGGTTCTGAACACCCGCGGTGCGCACAGGGCCGTTGACGCGGGCGTGGACGAGATCAACTACGTCCTGCCCGTGACCGATGCCTTTGCCGCAGCCAACCAGAACACGACTGTCGCCGCCGCCCTGGACGCGCTGGAAGAAGTATCCGGAATCGCCGCCGCTGCCGCCATTCCCGTCACGGTTACGGCCGCCGTAGCTTTCGGTTGTCCGTATCAGGGTGACGTGCCTGGAGCGCAAGCTCTTTCGGTGGTCCGCAGGGCACTGCAACGAGGTCAGCTGGCCGAGGTTGCCTTGGCGGACACCATCGGCTGCGCCGTCCCATGGCAGGTCAACGAGGTCTTTGCTGCCCTGGCATCCGAAACGGGTGTGCCGCTGAGGGCCCACCTGCACGAAACGCGACACACTGCACTGGCAAACACCTATGCGGCCATGGCAGCCGGCGTCAGGGTCTTTGACAGTGCCGTGGGAGGCCTGGGCGGATGCCCGTTCGCCCCCGGCGCGGCCGGCAATATCTCCACGGAAGACTTGGTGTGGATGTTGGAACGGGCAGGGTTTGCCACGTCGATGGATCCGCTGGCAGCCACCGAACTGGGGCGCTGGATCTGCGCCAAAGTAGAGACGGCCCCGCGCTCAGGGCTCGCCGGCGCAGGAGTGTTCCCCAAGGCTGCCTAGGCCCGGGGGAACACTCTGCGCCAAACGCCGCAACGGCGGAGTTGCAGTGACGCTTTCCTCAGCCCCGCCTGCTTCCGGCCGAAGCCTTTGTCCCTGCGGTCCCGACCACCTGCAGCGGCGAGGTCTCGTCCTCAAGGTGGGGCCGCCGTCGTCCGTCACCCTTGATCCAGAGGCGGTAGGCCAGGACCTGCAGCCCCAGCCACACGGCGCCCACGTACAGCGCGATCCGGGTGTCCTCGAAGGCGCCCAGGACGGCGATCACCAGCGCCATGAACGCGATGGTCAGGACTGACGCGGCCGGCCACCACGGCGAGGGGAATTCCGACGCCGGCAGTCCCTTCCTTGCGATTTCCCGCTTCATGGCCACGTGGGACGCCAGGATCATCACCCACACCCAGACGGTAGCGAAGGTGGCGATGGAGGCAATAACGAGGAACACGTCTTCGGGGATGACGGCGTTGAGGACCACGCCCACCAGCAGGATCCCGGCCATCATGACCACGGTCATCCAGGGGACACCTTGCCGCGAGACCTTCCCGAAGGCGGCGGGCGCGTGGCCCTGGTTGGAGAGTCCGAAGAGGATGCGGCCAGCGCCGAAGATGTCGCTGTTGATCGCCGACAGCGCTGCCGTGATGACCACGGCGTTGAGGATGTGCGGTGCTGCGGGAATGCCCAGGCTGCTGAAGATCTGCACGAAGGGGCTGCCGCTGGTGCCTACCTGGTCCCACGGGAAGAGGCTCATCAGGACGCCCAGGGTGAGGACGTAGAACAGCAGCACGCGCACCGGGACGGTATTGACGGCCTTTGGGATGACCTTCTTGGGGTCGGCTGCCTCGCCGGCCGTGATGCCCAGGGTCTCGATCCCGCCGAAGGCGAACATCACCACGGCGAAGGATGCCAGCAGCCCGTCGAAGCCGTTGGGGAACAGCCCGCCGTGCCCAGCCAGGTTGCCAAGGCCGGGCGCCACGGTGGAGTCCGCGGCCTGGAAACCGAACACGATGATTGCCGCGCCGCCGGCGATCATGGCGACGATGGCCGCTACCTTGACCAGCGAGAACCAGAACTCCAGCTCGCCGAAGACCTTGACGCTGAGCAGGTTTAGCGCGGCCAGGAAGCAGATGACGGCCAGGATCCAGATCCACCGGTCAACCTGCGGGAACCAGAATCCCATATAGATGCTGAACGCGGTGACGTCGGCAATGGCGACAATGGCCATCTCGAACACGTACGTCCAGCCGGTTACGAACCCGGCGAGGGGCCCAAGGTAGCGGCCTGCGTACTGGCTGAAGGAGCCGGACACCGGGTGCCGCACCGCCATCTCGCCCAGGGCCCGCATCACCATGAACACCGCGGCGCCGCCGATAATGTAGGTCAGCAGGACGGCCGGTC
The DNA here is from genome assembly GCF_030812615.1 of Pseudarthrobacter niigatensis. NCBI lineage: Bacteria > Bacillati > Actinomycetota > Actinomycetes > Micrococcales > Micrococcaceae > Pseudarthrobacter > Pseudarthrobacter niigatensis. The sequence continues at coordinate 28,793 of NZ_JAUSTB010000007.1, forward strand.
CTGCTTTCTGGATGGCGGAGGCGGAGCCGTAGAAGAGGCCCGTGCCGATGGCCGAGCCCAAGGCCATAAAGCGGATGTGCCGGACATTGAGCCCCCTGTTGAGGACTTGTCCGACGACGGCTGCCGGCTTTTGCGTTTCCACCGGACTTTGCATCCGGGTTGGAGTGGGTTGCATAGAGTTACCTTCTCGTCTTTGGGAGGGAGCCGCTAACCAGCAGACCATTTCCAGGCCCTTCGTGATGAGGCTCACGAAGGCTTGGTGTCTTCGGTTCCAGACTGTCCGCAGTGCAATTACGCGTCGGATAGGTTCTTGCGCTGCGCAGTTTCCTTTTCGCGCGGGGTATTAGGGGTGCGAAAAGTAGGTTGCGCAGCGTATATGCGTACGACGGCGGCACGCGGGCTTTTAAGGGTGGGCCACCGTGGCGCCGGGTGGCTTTGGCGGCTAATGGCTCCGGTTTCAATGTCAGTGGGTCGCGCGATGATGTCGGTATGGGAAACAGCGGTGGTGTTGGGGTGGCGTTGGAGGGTGTTCAAGCCGCCGTCGCTGCCTGGATGCACTGGACCGAGAGGACGCGTTCCTGGCCGCCGGGGTCGGCGTTAGTGCTGATGTTGACGTGTTGCAGCGGCGGTATGAGCTCCGGCTGGAACGGCTGGAGCTCGTTGCCCGGTTGGAGGCGCAGCTCGCCGCGGTGAAAGCACTGGATGCTGCTGAGGCAGTGGAGTTCCAGCAGGCGATGACCCCGCCGGACGCGTCCGTGGATGACCGCACCTACGCGGAAATGTCCGTGGTGGAGGAGATCGCCGGGGTCCTCACCATCAGTTCCGCGGCCGCGGGCGCCCTGGTGGAGCAGTCCCGCCGGATCTGCTCCCTGCCGCCGGTGTCCGAGGCCCTCTCCGCCGGAACCATGTCGTGGCAGCATGCCCGGATCGTCGCCGACGAAACCGAGAGCCTCACCGCTGAGGATGCGGCGTCTTTGGTGGCGCATTTCTTCGACCCTGCCGCGCCCAATGCTGCCCGCGGCGCGGCCCCCGGCGAGCTGGTCCCGTCCCGGTTCCGGGCCAAGGTCCGTGGGTGGCGGGAACGCCATCATCCGGAATCGATCGAGAAGCGCCATGTAAAGGGTGTGGCGGATCGGCGGATGGAATACACCCCGGACAAGGATGGCATGGCATGGGTCTCCCTCTACCTTCCCGGGGACACCGCGTGCGCGATCTGGAACCGGACCACCGCGACCGCCCGCGGCCTCCAGTGCCCCGGCGAAGAGCGCACGCTCACCCAGCTCCGCCCCGACATCGCCGCATCCCTGCTGCTCGGCGCCGGCAATGCTCTTGGCGGGGAGAGTGGCGCGGGACCCGCAGGAGTCACCGCCATCGGGAAAGTCCCCACGTCGAGGGCCGATGTCCTGGTCACCGTGCCGGTGTTCGCCCTCCTCGGGCTCACCGACGAACCCGCAACCCTGGACGGTCTCGGGCCGATTCCGACGTCCATGGCCCGCAAACTCGTCGCCGGTGGGGCGGAGTCGTTCTACCGGGTCCTGGTCGACCCGCGGGACGGTGCGCCGCTGGAGATCGGCAGGAAGAACTACCGGCTCACCCCGGCCATCAAACGCTGGATCAGGCTGCGCGATGCCCAATGCACGTTCCCCGGGTGCACCAACCGCACTCCCGACAACGAAACAGACCACCTCCAAGCGTGGGAACACGGCGGCACCACCAACGTCAGCAACCTGGCACAGCTCTGCCGTAAGCACCACCGGCTCAAACATCACAGCCAATGGATCCCCGACCCGGCCACCAAGGATGAGCCGCCAGGCTGGACCTCACCCACAGGGCGCCACTACAACCCCGAACAGCAGGACTCAGAACCAGCCCGCTGGCCGCAATGGCTCCCGACTTCGTTCCGCGGCGCCTCGGAACGCGAAACCTCAATAGGAGCAACCGAGGCGGCGGACGTGTGCGCGCTTGAAGACATCGGCTTTGTTGAGGAGCTTGGTGTCCCCGACGACCCCGGCCCACTGGAAGGTCAGCTTCCTGCCGACCCTTTTCCGGAGTGGAACCTGTTTTTGGACTTCGTAGAGCTGGAGGCGCCCGTTCTCTCGTGCTGAGGCGCGGAGGCGGGCTGCGGGACGACGCCTGGTGCCGGTGTTCGGCATTGCTGGCTCGCTGGAATGCGCCATGTCTGGTATTCGAGACACGACAAAGGACGATGGATCACGAACGGCGCCACCCAGGGCGCAAGCTTAAGTACGGGATACCGGACACAGCTATCGAGAAGGACCGTTCCTGCCCATGAGCACTGCACTAAGCACCCATTCGTCGGAACCCCGCGCCGCGGCCAAGGTGCCGTCAAAGGTCCCCGCCGCGGAAAACACCCTGCGCATTCTCAAGCTGCTGGCATCCAGGCGCGGGCCCATGGCGGCCTCCCAGATCGCCTCCAGCCTGGACCTGCCCCGCTCCAGTGTGTACCACCTGCTGGGGGTCATGGAGGCGAATGGCTTTGTCCTTCACCTCCACGAGGAGCAGCGCTATGGCCTGGGCATCAGCGCCTTCGAACTCAGTTCCGCCTACTCCCGCCAGGAACCGCTGTCCCGGCTGGGCCGCCCCCTGCTCGCGAGCCTGGTGGACGCCATCGGCGAAAGCGCGCACCTTGCCGTGCTCCATGGAAGGGACGTGTTGTACATCGTGGAGGAGCGGGCCAAGAACCGCCCCTCCTTGGTGACCGACGTCGGCGTCCGGCTTCCCAGCCATCTCACGGCCAGCGGCAGGGCCATCCTTGCAGCGCTGCCCAAGTCGCAGGTCCGTGCGCTCTACCCGAACGCCGCCGCCTTCAGTGCCCGGCATGAGGTGGAGGGCGCCATCATGAAGTACTCGTCGCTCTCCTCGCACCTGGACCGGGTGCGGCAGCGCGGATACGCCACCGAACACGGTGAGGTCACCCCCGGCTTCGGATCCATCGCCGCCGCCGTCACCGACCACACGGGCTGGCCCACCGCCGCTGTCGCGGTCACCTTCCTGGAAGACAAGCTGGCCCCGGAGGAATGGCCGGCGCTGGCAGCCCGGGTCCAGAAGGCGGCGGATGAACTTTCGGTCCGGATCCACGGACGCCCCACCAAGTAACGCCGTGAACCGCGATCCGGGCAACAGGCCCGGATCGCGTCTGGCATCCCGGACAGCTCCCCGCCAAAAGCCCTGTGAAGGGCGGTTCCAAAGGGCTTTAGTGGATACAGAACTTCTTTCCTCCAACAGACAACACAAGAAGGAGCCCACCATGGCACCCGCCGATTTCACCACCGGTGCCCGCCCGGTCAAAGCAGCCCGCGGCACCGAGCTCACCGCCAAGTCCTGGCAGACCGAAGCGCCCCTGCGCATGCTGATGAACAACCTGGACCCCGAGGTCGCCGAGCGTCCGGATGACCTGGTGGTCTACGGCGGCACGGGCCGGGCCGTCCGCTCCTGGGCCGCGTTCGACGCCATTACCCGCACGCTGGAATCCATGGAAAAGGACGAAACCCTGCTGGTCCAGTCCGGCAAGCCCGTGGGTGTTTTCCGGACCAACGAGTGGGCGCCCCGCGTGCTGCTGGCGAACTCCAACCTGGTGGGCGACTGGGCCACCTGGCCGGAATTCCGCCGGCTCGAGGCCGAGGGCTTGATGATGTACGGCCAGATGACCGCCGGTTCCTGGATCTACATCGGCACCCAGGGCATCCTGCAGGGCACGTTCGAAACCTTCGCCGCGATCGCCCGCAAACTCACCGGCGACGAGAACGGCACCCTCGCCGGCACCCTGACCCTGACCGGCGGCTGTGGCGGCATGGGCGGCGCGCAGCCGCTCGCCGTCACCCTCAACGACGGCGCCTGCCTGATCGTCGACGTCGATGAGTCCCGCCTGCGCCGCCGCGCCGGCAAGCGCTACCTGGACGAGGTGGAAACCGACCTCGACGCCGCCATCGCCAAGGTGCTCAAGGCCAAGGAGGAGCGCCGCGGCTGGTCCGTGGGCTACGTGGGCAACGCCGCCGAAGTCTTCCCCGAGATCCTGCGCCGCCACAAGGCCGGCGAGCTGACGGTGGACATCGTCACCGACCAGACCTCCGCCCACGATCCCCTGTCCTACCTGCCCGAAGGCATTTCCGTGGACGAGTGGCACCGCGAGGCAGAGGCTGATCCTGAAGGGTTCACCAAGAAGGCCCAGGCATCCATGGCCCGGCACGTCCAGGCCATGGTGGAATTCCAGGATGCCGGCGCCGAGGTGTTCGACTACGGCAACTCCATCCGCGACGAAGCCCGCAAGGGCGGCTACGCCCGGGCCTTCGAGTTCCCCGGCTTCGTCCCCGCCTACATCCGGCCCCTGTTCTGCGAAGGGCTTGGCCCGTTCCGCTGGGTTGCCCTGTCCGGTGACCCGGAGGACATCCGGGTGACGGATGAAGCCATCAAGGAGCTCTTCCCGGAGAACAAGCACCTGCACCGCTGGATTGACGCCGCCCAGGAACGGGTCGAGTTCGAGGGCCTGCCGGCGCGCATCTGCTGGCTCGGCTACGGTGAACGGGCCAAGGCCGGCCTGCTGTTCAACCAGCTGGTCAAGGAGGGCAAGGTCAAGGCGCCCATCGTGATCGGCCGCGACCACCTGGACTCCGGCTCCGTCGCCTCCCCGTACCGCGAGACCGAGGCCATGGCTGACGGCTCGGACGCGATCGCCGACTGGCCGCTGCTGAACGCGCTGCTCAACACCGCGTCCGGCGCCACCTGGGTCTCCCTCCACCACGGCGGCGGCGTCGGCATCGGCCGCTCCATCCACGCCGGCCAGGTCTCGGTCGCCGACGGCACAGACCTCGCAGCCGAAAAGCTCGAGCGCCTCCTCACCAACGACCCCGGCATGGGCGTCATCCGCCACGCCGACGCCGGCTACGACCGCGCCGTCGAAGTCGCCAAGGAACGCGGCGTCCGCATCCCCATGAACGAAGGCAACTAATCATGACCACGATTACCCACGAACCGCTCACTGTCACCCTCGGGTCGGCCGGCGTCACGCCCCAGGATGTTCTCGCCGTCGCGCGCCACGGCGCAAAGGTCACCATCGCCCCGGATGCACTCGAAACCGTGGCCAACGTCCGTGCCCACATCGACAGCCTGGCCTCCAGCGACACGCCTGCCTACGGCATCTCCACCGGCTTCGGCGCTTTGGCCAACCGCCACATCCCGGGCGGGCTGCGCACCCAGCTGCAGAAATCGCTGATCCGCAGCCACGCGGCAGGCATGGGCCCGGCAGTTGAACGGGAAGTGGTCCGCGGCATCATGTTCCTGCGCGCCAAGACCCTCGCCTCCGGCCGCACCGGCGTCCGCCCCGTGGTCCTGCAGACCATGGTGGACGTCCTCAACGCCGGCATCACCCCGGTGGTCCGCGAGTTCGGTTCGCTGGGCTGCTCAGGTGACCTGGCGCCGCTGTCGCACTGCGCCCTGGTCCTGATGGGTGAGGGTGAAGCGGCAGGGCCCGACGGCGTCACGTACGGCGGGCGCGGCGAGCGGCCCGTCGCCGAGCTGCTTGCAGAGCACGGCATAGAGCCGGTCACCCTGGCTGAGAAGGAAGGGCTGGCGCTGGTGAACGGCACCGAGGGCATGCTGGGGATGCTCCTCATGGCCATCGCGGACCTGCGCCAGCTGCTGGCGACGGCGGACATCACCGCCGCGCTGAGCGTGGAGGCACTGCTGGGCACCGACCAGGTGTTCCTGCCCGAGCTGCACGCCGCGCTGCGGCCGCACCCGGGCCAGGCGGCCAGTGCCGACAACATGCTGCGTGTGCTCTCGGATTCGCCCATTGTGGCCTCCCACAAAGTGGGGGATTCAAGGGTCCAGGACGCCTACTCCCTGCGCTGCGCCCCCCAGGTGGCCGGCGCCGTCCGCGACACCGTGGACCATGCCGAGCTGGTGGCCACCCGGGAACTGGCGGCAGCCATCGACAACCCGGTGGTGCTCCCGGACGGCCGCGTCAGCTCCAACGGCAACTTCCACGGCGCACCCGTGGCATACGTCCTGGACTACCTGGCCATCGCCGTGGCGGACCTCAGCTCCATGGCCGAACGCCGTACCGACCGGATGCTGGATCCTGCCCGCTCGCACGGCTTGCCGGCGTTCCTGGCTGCGGATCCCGGCGTGGACTCGGGCCTGATGATCGCCCAGTACACCCAGGCCGGGCTGGTCTCGGACAACAAGCGGCTGGCCGTTCCGGCATCCGTGGACTCCATTCCGAGCTCGGCCATGCAGGAGGACCACGTGTCCATGGGCTGGCACGCGGCGCGGAAGCTGCGCAAGGCCGTGGAGAACCTCCGGCGCGTCCTGGCCATCGAACTGGTGACCTCGGCCCGGGCCCTGGACATCCGCACCCAGCTCTCGGGCGGCGTGCTGACCCCAGGGCCGGCCGGAACCGCCGTGGTGGCAGCGCTCCGCGAGGTGGTGGAGGGGCCGGGCACGGACCGTTTCCTGTCCCCGGAACTGGAGGCGGCTGACCGGCTGGTCGCCTCAGGTGACGTTCGTGCGGCGGCCGAATCCGCCGTCGGGCCGCTTGCCTGAAACCGAAGGATCTTCAGGGCCTGCTGCGCCTGCGTCCGCAGTGCGGAATATCCGGCGCCACGGCACGCCTTGGCTCCGGGAGTGTAGTAGAACTGAAGATGTAGTGAAAGTCACATCAACGAGGCTGTGGCGGCAGAACGATACAAAGGGGTAGAAGTTCAAATGAAAGCACGTGGGGCAGTCCTGTCGAGGCGCAATGCCCATTCCGCCGCGGTTTCCAACTGGAGGGCCCTCCAGGCCGGGGACCGTGTCGAGATCATCAAGCATGCGCATGTGGTGGCTGCGGGGGAGGTGGAAGAGGTGTCGCAGAGCGGCAACGTCCTCTGGCTGGTGCCGGCGGGCCCGTCAGGTCCGGCGGAGAAGCAGCTTTTCCTGAAATCCGACGGCGTGCAGGTCCGCCGCGGCTGACGGTCCGGCCGGGAAGAACCCGAGCAACAAAAAATCCCCGCACTCCCAATGGGAGGGCGGGGATTTTTTGTGGTCTTGGTCAGGCGGCGATGGACTCGTAGGTTTCGCCGAAGGGGACCGATTCGTCCAGGGCCACCGTGTAGCGTCCCGGGTGCAGCCTGGTGACCAGGATTCCGCAAGCCGCGTCCTTGGCTGCAACTTCGATCAGTTCTGCCACCGCCTCTTCCAGTCCGGCGTGGACCTCGCCGGCGCTGGAAAACTCCAGGCTGATGGACCGCGGGGCAGGTCCTTCGGCGGTCTGGGCGGCGGGAACGCGCTCCAAGAGGGCTGTAGTCATGTACTGAACTTTCTGTGTTTCGTGCCAGTATGGCTTCACCATTCTACCGACTGAGGACGCTATACGTCAGATGACTGCCCTTTGGCTGGCTGCTGAAGCGGTCACAAAGCGTTCCGTTCCGGACGCCGGTCCTTATCGAGGACCATGGAAGTGGGCGTCCGGAGGGCCCGGAAATCCCATCGACACAGCTGAGGAGAACACGGTATGAAGATCATGCGCCTGGGTGAAAGCGGCCACGAGCAGCCCGCCGTGCTGGTCACCTCCCCGGAGGGCCCTGACCGGTACTTCAGCCTGCTGCCCCTCACTGCCGACGTGGACGGCGCCTTCCTTGCTGACGGCGGCCTGGAAAAGGCCCGGAAGGCGCTCGAAGCAGGGGAACTGCCGGTCCTGGACGGCGCTGCTGCGCTGCGGGTTGGTTCCCCTGTGGCCCGGCCCGGCTCAGTGGTTGGCATCGGGATGAACTACGCCGCCCACGCCGCGGAATCGGGAGCGGAGCCGCCCACCATTCCCGTGGTCTTCCTCAAGCCGAGCAACACCGTCACGGGCCCGTTCGACCCGGCCCCGCTTCCGCCCCGCTCCACGCAATACGACTGGGAGGTGGAGCTGGGGATCGTGATCGGCAAGGAGGCAAGCTACCTTGGCTCGCCGGACGAAGCTGCCGGCTGCGTAGCCGGCTACGTCACTGCCAATGACTTTTCCGAAAGGGAGTACCAGCTGCCGGGCGCTGCCGGCCAGTGGACCAAAGGCAAATCGCTGCCCGGATCCACGCCCCTGGGTCCGTGGCTGGTACCGGCGGACCAGATCGACGGCGGAAACCTGAGGCTGCGCAGTTGGGTGAACGGTGAGCCGCGGCAGGACTCAACGTCGGCGGAGCTCATTTTCGATGTGCCCACCCTGATCCACCACTGCAGCCAGTACATGCGGCTCGAACCGGGCGACGTGATCCTCACCGGAACTCCGCAGGGGGTGGCCTTAAGCGGCCGTTTCCCCTATCTCCAGCCCGGCGACGTGGTGGAGGTAGAGGTGGAGGGCCTGGGCCGCCAGCGCCAGGAGCTGTTCCGGACGCGGGCGGCCTCCACGGCTTAGTCCGCCTTTACGGCCAGGACAGGGCAGTCCGCTTCCAGCAGGATGCGCTGGGACGTGCTGCCCATGATCAGCTTCCCTACCGGGGTGCGGCGGCGCAGGCCGATCACAATCAGGTCGGCGTTGTGTTCCTCGGCGGCATCCAGCACCTCAGCTGCGGCGTCGTGGCCGCGGACCGGACGTTTGACCAGGTACTGGATCCCCTGGCTGGCCAGCCGCTGCTCGATGTCCTGGATGTCCCGGTCCTGGGCGAAGCGGGTGTCCACGGTGGTCTCGCCCTTGGAGGAGTTGATCAGCACCAGGGTGCTGTTGCTCTTCCGGGCTTCGGTGATGGCCTGGGTCAGGGCAGCTTCGCCCTCGGGGGTCGGGACGTATCCCACAACGACCGTCATGGTGTCTCCTTGCTTCTGCTCGATGTGCGTGGATGGCTTTGGTGCGGCTGCTTAGTCACTGTAATCCGCTGCACCCGAGTTGGCCGGGAGCAGCGGCCTGCGCTCCGGACGGTTGCGGCGGTACACCTTGTAGGCAAAGGGCCAGAGCAGGATGAGGCCAATAATGACATAGATGCCGACGGCGATCGGCTCACCCATGAGCCCTGCCGGGTCGCCTGCGCTCAGCTGCAGGGTCTTGCGGAGCTGCCCTTCGATCCGCGGGCCCAGGATCACGCCCAGGATCAGCGGCAGCACGGGAAGCCCGAAGCGCCGCATCATGAAGCCGAGTGCGCCCAGGACCAGCAGGATCACCAGGTCGAACGCCTGCAGGTTGACTGAGTAGGCGCCCAGCGTGGCGAAGAACAGGATGCCCGCGTACAGGTACGGGCGTGGCAGCTGCAGCAGCTTGGCCCACAGCGGTGCCAGCGGCAGGTTGATGATCAGGAGCAGCAGGTTGCCGATGAACAGGCTGGCGATCAAGGCCCACACCAGGGGCCCCTGGCTTTCGAAGAGCTGTGGACCCGGCTGGATCCCGTAGCTGGTGAAGGCGGCCAGCATCACGGCTGCGGTGGCATTCGTGGGCAGTCCCAGCGCCAGCATGGGGGTCAGCGTCCCGGCGGCCGCAGCGTTGTTGGCTGCTTCCGGACCGGCCACGCCTTCAATGGCGCCCTTGCCGAACTCTTCCGGGTGCTTGCTGAGGCGCTTTTCCGTCACGTAGGACAGGAACGTGGGGATCTCTGCGCCACCGGCTGGCAGGGCGCCGAACGGGAAGCCGAAGGCGGTGCCGCGCAGCCACGGCTTCCAGGACCGCTTCCAGTCGGACTTGCCCATCCAGGGCTGGCCCACCGGGATGGCGTGCAGGGGAGTGCGGCGCAGGTGTGCCGCCACCCAGAGGGCCTCGCCCACGGCGAAGATGGCCACGGCCACCACCACGATGTCCAGGCCGTCCGCAAGGAGCGGCTGGCCGAACGTCAGGCGGCGCTGGCCGGTGACGGAATCCATCCCTACCAGGCCGATGGCCAGGCCGAGGCCCAGGGAGGCGAATCCGCGCAGCCGGGACGAGCCGAGCACGGCGGTGACGGCCAGGAGGGCCAGGACCATGATGGCGAAGTAGCTGGGGGCGCCCAGGCTGACGGCGAACTTCACCACGACCGGTGCGCAGACGGCCAGCAGGGCCGTGCCAATGGTGCCGGCCACGAACGAGCCGATTGCCGCCGTCGCCAGTGCCTGCGCCGCCCGGCCCGCCTTGGCCATCTTGTTGCCTTCGATGGCCGTGACCACCGACGACGATTCACCAGGGGTGTTGAGCAGGATCGAGGTGGTGGAGCCGCCGTACATGCCGCCGTAGTAGATGCCGGCGAACATGATGAAGGCGCTGGTGGGTTCCAGGGCGTAGGTGACGGGGAGCAGCAGGGCCACGGTCATGGCCGGGCCCAGGCCCGGGAGGACGCCGACGGCGGTACCCAGGATGACGCCGATCACGGCGTACAGGAAGTTCATGGGGGTGAGGGCGGTGGCGAAACCGTCCATCAGGGAGGACCAGACGTCCATTTACAGGATTCCTTCCAGGAGGCCGGCCGGCAGTGCAATGCCCAGGCCGAGGTAGAAGCCGTAGAAGGTCAGCAGGGACAAGGCAACGGAGATCAGCCCGTCCCGGACGTAGCGGCGGCTGCCGAGGGCCAGGACGCTGCCCCAGAACAGGACCGTTCCGGAGATCACCCATCCGGCCCAGTCGATGAGCAGGATGTTCAGGATGAAGGCTCCTGCCAGCGGGAGGACGGTCTTCCAGTCGGCGGGGTGGGTGAGGTCGACGTCTTCGCCGGCTTCCGCCTCGCCCTTGCCGCCGCGCAGGACGTTGAGTGCCAGCAGCACGGCGCAGACCACCAGCATTCCGGCCACGATGAACGGAACCGTCTTGGGCCCTACCGGATCGGATTTCGAATACGGGGTTGCCAGGCCGTTGGCGTCCAGAAAGACCAGGAAGCCGGCCGCCCCGAGCAGGAGGGCAACTCCCAGCTCGGAGCGGCCTTTGAGGCCTGTTGCCAGGGACGTCACGCCAGCCCGAGCTTGGTGAGGACGTTGGCTACGCGCTTGTCCTGCTCGGTGAGGAAGGTGGTGAACTGGTCGCCGGTGATGAAGGCATCGGTCCAGCTGTGAGTCTTCAGCGCTTCCTTCCAGCCGTCGGTGCCGTGCATCTTCTCCAGGGCCGCGATCAGGGCGGCCTTGTCCTTGTCGCTGATGCCCGGAGGGGCCACCACGCCGCGCCAGTTGGTGAACACCAGGTCGATGTTGGACTCCTTCAGCGTGGGTGAGTCCACACCGTCCAGGCGCTTCTCACCGCTGGTGGCCAGGACGCGGACCTCGCCGGATTCGATCTGCTTGAGGTACTCGCCGGCACCGGAGGCAGCGAAGCCGAGCTTGTTGCCGAGGATTGCGGGCAAAAGGTCGCCGCCGCCGTCGTACGCCACGTAGTTGACCTTGGTGGCGTCGATGCCCACGGCGCCGGCCAGCTGCATCGGCAGGAGGTGGTCCGGGCCGCCGGGGGAGGACCCGCCGCCAACGGCGATGGAGCCGGGATCGGCTTTCCATGCCTTCACCAGGTCGTCGATGGTCTTGAAGGGCGAATTCTTGCCCACCATGATGGCACCTGGTTCTTCGATCAGCCGGGCCAGCGGGGTGGTGTCGGTCAGCTTCGACTCGGACTTGTTGGTGTAGCTGGCGCCCACCACACCCAGGCCCATGAGCATGGCGAGGTCGCCGTTGCCCTTCTCGTTGACGATCCGGGCCAGTCCCACGGTGCCGCCGGCACCGGCAAGGTTGAACACTTCGGTGTTTGTGGAGATCTTTGCGTCGTCGAGCACCTTCGCTGCGGCTCGTGCGGTGGTGTCGTAGCCGCCGCCCGGGGTGTTGGGGACCATGATCTGCAGGCCGGTGATGGGACCGGCGGCGGCGCCGGAACTTTCCGTGCCGGTGGAGCTCTTGCTGGTGGCACCGCAACCGGTGGCCATCAGGGCGATGCCGGCGGCAATGGCGGCGACTCGCAATGCGCGGATCTGGCGCATGTATTCCTCTTCTCATCAAAATCTGATCAGCATCGGCTGACTCGTGGTTCCGATGCCTTGTGGTTCCGATGCTAGGGGCGGCAGTGACGCCGATCACTCTTGTGTACGCAGAGAAAGTTGTGTTCATTGCGTTCACGTTTCCGGCATCCCACAGCCGCCCTGCCGCTGGCTTTGGGATATAGTTCCCGGTACACCACCCCAGGCCCTGCGCCCATATCCTGTGTGCGCTGCGGCCTGCCACTGGCGCCGGGCCTCCGGTTCCCCTGCCCGCACATACCAGGAAGACCATTGTGACTCGACGACGAGGAATGTCCCTTGCGGGGCAGTACCTGCTGCTGCAGTTGCTCATCGTCCTGGCCGTGCTGGTGGGCGTCGTGGCCATCTCCCTGGCGCAGTCCGCGGCGGCCTTCGAACGGATTGAGGGCCGGCGCGCCCTGTCCGCAGCGGAAGCCTTGGGCGGCAACCCCGTGGTGCGTGAGCTCCTGCCGGAGACGGAACCGCGCGGCGGGGCAGTACTGCCGGCGGTGGCGGAGTCCGTCAGGATCGTTTCCGGCTCATCCCGGGTGGCGCTGGCACGCATCGACCGCACGGTGGTGGCGTCCTCGGATCCCAGCCTGCTGGGCCTGCCGCTGGAGCTTGGTGCCAGCAGGGTCATGGAGGGCCGTGCCTGGACGGGAGTGGTGGGCGGGACCCCTGCGCCGTTGCTGTCCGCGCACGTCCCCGTCCTGGATGACACCGGGCGCATGATCGGGATTGCCTCCATCAGCCGCAACTATCCAACGGTGCTCGAACGCCTGGGCGACGCCGTGCCCAACCTCCTGACCTACCTGGGCGTGGCGAGTGTCCTGGGCATCGCCGGTTCCTTTTTGCTGTCGCGCCGGGTAAAGCGGCAAACCCTTGGCATGGAGCCCAGCGAGATCACCAGCCTGGTGGAAAACCGCGAGGCCATGCTGCACGGCCTCAAGGAGGGCGTCGTGGCGCTGGACCTGCATGAGCGGATCACCGTGGCCAACCACAGCGCGCGTGCCCTGCTGGGCCTCCCGCCTGACTGCGTGGGCAAGCGCGTGGCGGCGCTCGCCGTCGAACCCGCTCTCAAGGAAGTCCTCACCCGCGAGCAGCCCGGGCCCGACCAGTTGGTGCTGGTGGGGGACCGGCTGGTGGTGATGAACCGGGTACCGTTCCAGTCCCGCGGCCGGGTGATCGGCTCGGTGACAACCCTGCGCGACCGGACCGAGCTCTCGGAACTGGAGCATGAGCTTGGCACCACCCGCACCGCCACGGACACCCTCCGCGCCCAGGCGCACGAGTTCGCCAACCAGCTCCACGTCATCTCCGGCCTGATCCAGATCGGCGAGTACGATTCCGTGGTCCAGTTCGTCAACGGCGCCACCGTGGACCGGACCCGGCTCAACGACGAAGTGTCGGCCCGCATCAAGGACCCCGCGCTCGCCGCCCTGCTGATCGCGAAGTCGAGCCTCGCCACCGAACGGGGCGCGGCCCTGCAGCTGGACCCGGACTCCGTGCTGGACAGCGTCGATGACGGGCTGTCCCGGGACCTCACCACCGTGGTGGGGAACCTGGTGGACAATGCGTTCGACGCCGTCACCGGGCTTCCGCAGGCAGCCGTCAGGGTGCTGGTGGAGGGCAACGGGGCGGGAGACGTGGTGGTGACGGTCCGCGATAACGGTCCCGGTGTCCCCGGGGGTGCCACTGACCGGATCTTCCGCCAGGGCTTCACCACGAAGGACCCCGGCCCGGCCGGCAGCCGCGGCTTCGGATTGGCGTTGTCGCGGGCCGTGTGCCGCCGCAGCGGCGGGAACCTGACGGTGGCGAACGATAATGGTGCAGTCTTTACCGCTGTGCTGAAACGAGGGAGTAGCCGGCCGTGATCAAGGTTTTGATCGTCGATGACGATTTCATGGTTGCCAAGGTGCATGCCGGCTTCATCCAGCGCACGCCCGGCTTCACCGTGGTGGGGGCCGCCCATACCGGGGCGCAGGCCGTCGCGGAAACCGGGCGGCTCCAGCCGGACCTGGTGCTGCTGGACATCCACCTGCCGGACATCAACGGCCTGGACCTGATGCAACGCCTCCGCGCTGTCGCTCCGGAGCTGGACGTGCTGGTCATCAGTGCCGCGCGCGAGGTTGAGACCGTCCGTAAAGCGCTGCGCGGCGGCATTGTCCATTACCTGATCAAACCCTTTTCGCAAACGGACCTGCAGGAGCGGCTGGAGCACTACCGGAATGCGTACCAGGGCCTGGATGCGTCCAAGGACGTGGCCGAACAGTCGGATGTGAATCGGGTGTTCGGCCTGGACCGCGCCGAACGGCCGCTGCCAAAGGGTTGCAGCATAGAGACGCTGAAGCTGGTGGAGGCAGCGTTGAACGCCGCCACCGGCGACGTGTCGGCGGCGGAAGTGGCCGAGGAACTTGGAACCTCCCGTGTCAGCGCCCGCCGCTACCTTGAGTACCTGCACGATGAAGGAACGCTGGACGTGCGGCTCAAATACGGGGTGGGACGGCCCGAACGGCGGTACGTCCTGAAGGCCTGACGGGACCCCGCCGGGACGCCACCGGGGGACCTGCCCTCAGCGCAGCAGCGTGTCAATCAGCCGGGCGGCGGTCCTGGCCGTCCGGCCGTCAATGTCGAACGCGGGATTCAGCTCCGCCACGTCCAGGTGCAGCAGCTTCCCGCTCCGGGCCACCTGCCGGCAGACGGCCGAAATGACGGGTAGCTCGACACCGTAGGCTGCGGGCGCACTGACCCCGGGTGCCACCGCGGCGGGCAGCACGTCAAGGTCGATGGTCAGGTACAGCACGTCAATGTCGGCCAGGAAGCCCGCCACGAAGTCCCGGGTCCGGTCCGCGTCGCAGTCCTCGTCCAGCAGGTACCGGACCCCCAGCTTGTCCGCGGTGTCGAACAGGACCCGGGTGTTGTTCGGCTCCGAGATGCCGGCGACGGCGTAGCGGAATTCGCGTCCGGCGTCCGCTTCCGCGCGGGCCATCTGCAGGAACGGCGTGCCGGAGCTGGCCACCGGCTCCTCGCGGAGATCGAAGTGCGCATCCAGGTTCAGGACCCCGAGGCGCTGCCCGCTGTGGACCGCGGCTGATGCGCTGACGCCGAGGTAGCTGGCATAGGCGGTTTCGTGTCCGCCGCCCAGCACCACGGTTTGGTGGCCGGCATCCAGCAGTTCCGCCAGAACCTGGCCAAGCCGTTCCTGGCCCGCCTCGAGGTCTTCCCCGGACACCACCACATCGCCTGCGTCGGCCACGGTACGGTCCAGGTGGAAGGCCAGCGGACCCAGTGCTTTCCGCAGCGCCGCCGGCGCAGCCGCCGCGCCGGGCCTGCCCTTGTTGCGGCGCACCCCCTCATCGCTGGAAAAGCCCAGCAGGGCCACCGGCTGCCGGCTGGATAATGCCACCAACGGTTCTTCATCCTGTCCCGCTGCAGCCCCGCCGGCCGCCGACTGACTCTCGTGGTTCACCGCCTGCCACCAGCGGCGGTGGGCCGGCCCATCGCCGTCGAACCTGCCGGTCCAGGGCTGGGGCGGGGCGTCGACGGAGGGAAGCTGGAGGGACATGCTCCAAGCTCACCGCACGCCGGGCGCGAAAGCCAGCACGCCCGCCGTCGTACTGTCCGGAATCCGAGAATCCGGACGCCCTAGGCATCCGTGGAACGGTCCCGCCGTGGGTACGGGGGATAGGGTGGGACCGGGCCGCTCCGCAGGCGCAGGCAATGGCTGCGGGCGGGCAACGAAACACTTCCAGGCTGGAGAGCCCATGTTTGAAGCCCCCGACATCCTTTTTGCCGCGGCCGGCGTGGCCGTCTTCGTCGCGGCGGTCCTGCCCAAGCTGCTGCGCAACATGCCGCTGTCCATGCCCATGGTCTTCCTGGGCGCCGGGATGGCAGCCTTCGCGCTGATCCCCTCGCTGCCAAGTCCCAACCCGGTGGAGCACAGCGACTTTGTCATGCACCTTGCCGAGGTGTGCGTGATCATCTCGCTAATGGGCGCCGGGCTTGCCCTGGACCGCCCCGTTGGACGCCGGCGGTGGTCCACAACGTGGCGCCTCCTGGGTATTGCCATGCCGCTGTGCATCCTCGGGCTGACCCTGCTGGGGATGTGGCTCCTGGGCCTGGGTCTCGGTGCGGCCCTGCTGGTGGCCGCCAGCCTGGCCCCCACGGACCCTGTCCTGGCATCCGAGGTTCAGGTGGGAGAACCTGCCGACCAGGACGACCACACCGACAAAGAGGACGAGGTCCGGTTCGGCTTGACGTCGGAGGCCGGACTCAATGACGGGCTGGCGTTTCCGTTCGTCTACCTTGCCATTGCCATCAGCGTTGCCGGGGCGGACCCCGCAGGCTGGTTCGGCGAATGGTTCGGACTGGACGTGGTGTGGCGGCTGGCTGTCGGGCTGGTGGTGGGGTTCCTCACCGGAAAGCTGCTCGCGAGGCTGTTCTTCTCCGCCCGCGCGGAGAGCTTCAGGCTGTCCAACCACTCGGAGGGCTTTGTGGCCCTGGCCGCGACGTTCCTGGCCTACGGGCTGACGCAGATGGTGGAGGGCTACGGGTTCATTGCGGTGTTTGTGTGTGCCGTGACCATCCGCGCCGCAGAACGCACCAACGGCTACCACCGGGTGCTGCACTCCTACGTGGAACAGCTGGAGCGGCTCCTGACGGTGGTGATCCTGGTCCTGCTCGGCGGTGCCATCGCCCGGGGGCTGCTGGCAGGTATCGGGCTGCCGGAACTGCTGGTGGCCCTTGCCTTCCTGCTGGTGGTCCGGCCGCTGGCAGGCTGGCTGGGCCTGCTGGGAGGCAAGACCGGTCCGCGGGAACGCGTGGCACTGTCATTCTTCGGCATCCGCGGAATCGGCTCCCTGTACTACCTGGCCTTTGCGTTGGGGGAAGGACACTTCACCGGCCAGGGACGCTGGCTCTGGTCTTTTGTCGGGCTGGTGGTGGCCCTCTCCATCGTGATCCACGGAGCCACCACCTCGCCCCTGATGAACCGGCTGGACCGGCTGCGGCAGCGGAAGGCGCTGGCGGTGTCCGGCGACGAGGGGCTCGCCCCCAACACCCCGGTGTAGGCGCACGGCCCGGGAAACCCGGGTAAAGCGAAAGGGCTGGTGCGGCGGACGCCGCACCAGCCCTTTCCCGGGACAGAGGTTACTTCATCCCCAGGGCCGCCTCGATGGGGCCGATGGCGAAGAACAGCGCGAACGCTGCGGCCACGGCCCACATCAGCGGATGGATGTCCTTGATCCTGCCTTGGACGGTGCGGATCAGGACGTAGGCAATGAAACCTGCGCCCAGACCGTTGGCGATGGAGTAGGTGAAGGGCATCAGGGTGAAGGTGAGGAACGCGGGGATGGCGATGCCCCAGTCCTGCCAGTCGATCTTGCCCACCTGGGAGACCATCATGAAGCCCACCACCACCAGCGCCGGGGCCACGGCCTCGAACGGGACCAGGTTGATCAGCGGAGTGAAGAACATGGCCACCAGGAACAGCAGGCCGGTGACGATGGACGCCACGCCCGTGCGGGCGCCCTCGCCGATGCCTGCGCCAGCTTCCACGTAGATCTGGTTGGAGGAGACGGAGGCGCCGCCGCCGATGATGGCGCCGAGGGCGTCCACCTGGAGCACACGGTCGACGTCGGGAATGTTGCCGTGCTCGTCCACCGTGCCGGCTTCGTTGGCCAGGCCCACCATGGTGCCCATGGCGTCGAAGAAGATGCTGAGCAGGATGACGAAGGCCAGCAGGGTGGCTGCCACGAAGCCAAGGTGCTCGAAGGCGCCGAACGGGTTGGCCTTGCCGATCAGCGACAGGTCCGGGGCAGCCCAGCCGGAAAATGCCGGGGCAACCAGGGACCAGCCCTGCGGGTTGAAGTTCTTGCCGTCGAAGCTGGGGCCGATGTGCAGGGTCATCTCAAGGATGACGGACAGCACGGTGGAGGTGATGATGCCGATCAGGATGGCGCCCTTGACCTTGCGCACCACCAGGGCGATGGTCAGGATCAGGCCGAACACGAACACGGCGGTAGGCCAGCCCAGGAGCTTGCCTTCGAAGCCCAGGCCCACCGGGACGGTGGTTCCCGCAACGTCCGGGATGCGCCGCACAAACCCGGCGTTGACCAGGCCGATCAGGGCGATGAACAGGCCGATGCCCACCACGATGGCCGTTTTGAGTCCGTCCGGAACGGCTTTGAAAACGGCGGTGCGGAAGCCGGTCAGGACCAGGATCAGCATGGTCACGCCGGACAGGACCACCAGGCCCATCATGTCCGGCCAGGTGAGGCCGGGGTTGGTGGCCACGGTGACAGCCACGAAGGCGTTGACGCCAAGGCCGGTGGCCAGGGCGAAGGGATGCCGTCCCCAGGCCCCCATGAGGATGGTGAGGACGCCGGCCACCAGTGCGGTTACGGCGGCGACGGCGGTGAAGCCCAGGGTGGTGCCGTTGGAGTCCGCGCCGGACAGGATGAGGGGGTTCAGCACCACGATGTAGCTCATGGCGAAGAACGTGGCGAACCCGCCGCGGATCTCGCGGGAAAGGTTGGAGCCGCGCTCGGTGACCCTGAAATACCGGTCCAGGGCAGAGCCTTGCTTAAGCATTAGTCCTCCGGGGAAGTGTGTGGGGATACCTGCATCCTAAGGGAGCGGCGGGGAGTGGGCAGGCAATTTCGCCTAGTCTGTAAGGAAGCCAACACGAGGAGCAGCCCCACCATGCGCCAAGTCCCCCGCCAGTTGCTGAGCCTGGTGCTCGGTGTGTTTGTCCTGGCAGCCGCTGCACTGGGCCTGGCCGCCCCGGCCTCCGCCCATGATGCCGCTGAATCCACCAGCCCGGCGCAGGGGGCGGCACTGGCTGCTCCGCCCGCCGAGGTTTCGGTGACGTTCAGCAACAAGCCGCTGGGCATCGGGTCGTCCTTCTCCGTCAAGGATGCCGGCGGAACCGAATGGTCTGACGGCTCCGTGCAGATCGTGGACAACGTGGCCACCCAAAAGCTGCGCCCCGGCGGCCCGGCGGGAACGTACACGGTGGCGTGGCGCGTGGTCAGCTCGGACTCACACCCCATCGAGGGAACCTTCACTTTTTCTGCGGCGTCCGGCGCCGCAGCGCCAGGCGCGTCCACCGGTGGAAGTTCGACGGCGGCCGGTACGGTCCCCGGCATGGGCACCGCACAGCCGGGAACCACGGAAGAGCCGTCGGAGCCTGCGGCCGCGGGCGAGCCGTTCCAGTGGAGCATCGTGATTTTTGCGGTGGTAGCCGTCGGCCTGCTGGTAGCGCTCGGCGTCATGGCCAGGCGCAGGCTCACCGGTGACGGAGACGCCGAGTAGGACGGGAGCAGTCCCACCCGCCCAGGGCCGTTGGTTCCTGCCGCGCACCCGGCCCGGCGGACCCTCAGCAGGTGAGTACCGCAAAGCCGCCGGCGGCCGGTAAGGCACCCCGGGAGGGCTGCCCGCCGCCCGCCAGTCCGCTGCCCGGGTTGACCTTCGCGGAGATGGCCTGGCCCACGGTTTTAGCCTGGCGCAGCACTTCCTTGGGTGATGGCGTGATGAGTTCGCCCACCCCCACCAGGTAGATGCCAATGGCCCGCATGGCGGCTGCCACGTTGCGGCCCACGGCAATGCCGAAATCGCTGAGCATGCGCCGCAACTGGCTGTGTGCGCAGCGGGTGAGCACAATATGGTCAGCCACCAGGATGCCCGTGGGGGTGTGTACCTGCCACCGGGGCGCCACCTGGTCCGGAGTTTCCAGCATGGTCAGCTGGACCGCCCGCGTGGTGTTCCGGACATCCACACTGTGGCTCGCGGCGTAGTTGCGCAGGTGGCGCAGGATCTCGTTGCGTTCCCGGAGGGTATCGCTGTCCGCCGCGTCGCACCGTTGCAGTGAAGTAGTGTTTGCAGGCTGCGCCTGGCCCAGGATATCGAGGCCGTCCACCACGATGGAGTCCACCCCATGGCGGCGCAGTTCGGCGGCCACGGCCAGCCCGGACAGGCCAGTGCCAATGACGACAGTGGTGGTCTGTTCGGTCCCGGCGTTCCCAGGCGTGCTTGACACTACAGTTTCCCTCCTTTGGAGCTTCGGCAGGTGCCGGCGTCCTCGCCGGCGCGCGTTCCGTTACCCCCAAGTACGGCCGCAGCGCATGGTCCGGGACCGTCCTGGCAGGAAAATGCGGTTGGCGTCCCGGACCAACAATGTCCTGAAGACTACAGAACAAACGCGGCCGTGGATAGCCCAGTGGAGAAAACATTTTCCGCCCTGTGAAGGCGCTTTCCGGAAGCCATCCGAAACCCTGTGGATAACTTCGCCCACATGCCCCTGAACAGGCTTGCTAAGCACTGGGGGACGGAGAATAGTGGGGAGCAGGAGCGGTCCTGTTACTGCCTGCGCCGGTGTTGTGCCGGGTGCGCAGGAAGCGGCCCGTTTTCTGGCAGAATAGCCGCAACATCAGGCGTATCGCGAGGAGGCGGCCCCCATGGGCTCACGAGAGTTGCATCCGGACCCGGCCCGGGACGGTGGCGGTACACCTTCCGCCCCGCGGGGCATCGTGGTCGGCGTCGACGGATCGGACCATGGCCAGTGCGCCCTGGTGTGGGCCGCGCGCGAAGCCCAGCGCCGCCGGCGCCCCCTCCATATCGTCACCGCCTACTCCGTACCGATCTTCGCCGCGTCCGGCCTGGACGGGGGTTACGCCACCGTGGACGACTCCGTGATCCGCGAGGGTGCCGAGGCGATTCTCCGGCAGGCACTGGAAAAGGTTGCCGCGTACGACGTCGATGTCACGTCCTCGGTGGAGAACGGCGACGCCGCAGGCGTCCTGCTGGAGATCTCCGAAACCGCTGAACTCCTGGTGGTGGGAACCCGCGGCCGCGGCGGCTTCGTAGGGCGGCTCCTTGGTTCCGTCAGCAGTGCCCTGCCCGCCCACGCGAAGTGCCCTACCGTGACGGTCCCCTTGTTCTGCTCGGACCGGCTGGGGGAGTCCACGGAGGACCGCCGCGTCAAGGCTGAACAGGCCAAGTCCGGCCACCGCACGGTTGAGAATGTGGTGGTGGTTGGTGTGGACGGCTCCGAGCAGGCCCGCGTCGCCGTCCTTGAAGCAGCCGACCAGGCCGAGCGGCTCGGGGCCTCCCTCCGCGTGGTCTGCGCCGTTCCCCAGTACAGCGGCTCGCTGGCCTGGGTTCCCGCACCCATGGACCGCAAGGCCCTCTTTGACGATATCCGCGTCACCCTGGAAGCCGGCATGGCGTGGCTCCGCAGCCACTACCCAAGGCTGCAGGCAGAGTACGAATTGAAGGACGGCTCGCCGGTGGACGTGCTCGTTGAGGAAAGCCGGCACGTTGAACTGGTGGTGGTGGGTACCCGCGGCCACGGCGGCTTCACCGGAATGCTGCTGGGCTCGACGTCGGACGGCGTGCTCCACCATGCGAAGGGCCCAGTCATGGCTGTCCCGGACCGGGAGGACCCGCGCCTGGCGGACCGTGGACGGTTCGGCCCCATCCTGGGCGACGCCGCGTAGACCGCGACTTTACCGGGCAGCCAGCGGAAGACCACGGACATGACGCAGCGCACCCCAACCGATGACGGGTCCGGCGGGCTGGTGCTGGACCTGGCCCAGCTCAACGCCGGAATGCTGGCGCTGGTGGGTGGCAAGGCTGCGAACCTTGGAGAGCTGTTGTCTGCCGGGCTGCCGGTTCCGGAGGGGTTTTGCCTCACCACCGCTGCATACCGGCAGGCTATAGGCGCCACCGATGCATTGCTTCCGCCGCTGGCCGGGGTGTACGCCGCGCTTGGGGATGGGGATGGGGATGGGGCGGGGGCCGGCGGGGCGTCACCCGATGTGGCAGAACTCGCCGGAACCGCCCGCGCAGCAATCCTGGCGGCTCCCATTCCCGCAGGAGTTGCCCAGGCGGTGGAGCAGGCCTACACCGCCTTGGGTCCCGACGTCCCGGTGGCAGTAAGGTCTTCCGCCACGGCGGAAGACCTGCCTTTCGCCAGCTTTGCCGGCCAGCAGGACACCTACCTGAACGTGGTGGGCACCGCCGCGGTGCTGGATGCCGTCCGGCGGTGCTGGGCATCGCTGTGGACCGACCGTGCAACCGCCTACCGGGCAAGCCTCGGGATCGACCCGGCCACCGTGGCGCTCGCGGTAGTGGTCCAGCGGATGGTGGGTGCGGAGACTGCGGGCGTGATGTTTACGGCGAACCCGGTCACCGGCAGCCGCCGGCAGGTGGTGATCGACGCCAGCCCGGGCCTCGGCGAGGCTGTGGTCTCCGGCGCGGTCAACCCGGACCACTTCGTGGTGGACGCCCTGACCGGGAGGGTGCTGGAAAGCAAACCCGGCGACAAGACCGTTGAGATACGTCCGGCCGCCGGCGGCGGGACTGAGCTGCGAGAGGTGCCGGGCCGCCGGGGTGCCGCCTGCCTGACGGACCGGGAAGTGGCCGGCCTGGTGCGGTTGGGGTTGCGGGCCGGGGAACATTTTGGTGCCCCGCAGGACACCGAATGGGCCGTGGACGGCGGGGGCGCCCAATGGCTGACCCAATCGAGGCCCATCACCACGCTCTATCCCGTCCCCCGGAGTAATGGTGCCGCCGGCCGGGTTCCGCCGGGTTCCACCGCCGGCGGGACCAGGGCGTACCTCTGCTTCAGCCTCGCGCAGGGACTCACCCGGCCTCTTACTCCGATGGGCCTTGCGGCCGTCCGGCTGATCGCCTCATCGGTGGCCACCGTTGCCGGGTTCCCCGTTCCCGACCCCCGGGGAGGACCGTCCCCGTACGCCGAGGCGGGGCAGCGGATCTACATCGACTTCACCACGCCCATCCGCAGCAGCGTGGGCCGCCGCCTCGTTCCCCGCGTCTTCGACATCATGGAAGCCCGGACGGCAACGGTCATGCGGCAACTGTTCGCAGACCCCGCCTTTTCGGTGACCACCAGGACGCCTTTCGGGCTGCTGCGGCACGTCGTGCCCGCGGCCGTCCGGGCAGAGGTTCCCGCCAACTTCCTCCGTGCGTTGTTCCGTCCCAGCGCGGCCTTCCGCCGGTTGGACCGTTTTATCCAGGAGTTCGACGCTTCCCTGGCTCCCGCTGAGGACGCGGCCGCACTGGCACGCCTTGACCATGCCGAGGAGCTGGTGGGCTCACGCCTGTTCCGGATCGTTCCGGCGATCCTTCCCCTTCCCGCCCTTGGCTTTGCGATGCTGGGTGTTGCCGGCAAGCTGCTGGGCGGGGATTCCTGGGCCGAGCTGCAGCCCGTGATCCGCGGCCTGCCCAACAACGTCACCACGGAAATGGACCTGGAGCTGTGGCACCTGGCACAGGCAATCCAGGAGGACGCCGAATCACGCACCGCCCTGATGGACGGCGACCCCGCAGCCCTGGCTGCAGCCTTCCAGGCCGGCCGACTGCCGGCGCGCCTGGACAACGGCCTGGCAAGGTTCCTGGACAGGTACGGCCACCGGGCCGTGGGCGAAATCGACGTCGGACTCCCGCGGTGGTCGGAGGAGCCGGCACACATCCTGGGAATCCTTGCCAACTACCTGCGGCTGGACAACCCGGCCCTGGCACCAGACGCCCAGTTCAGCAAGGCCGCCGAGGACGCCGAGGCGCAGGTGGCCCGGCTTGTGGCCAGGGCATCCGCACGCGGCAAGATCCGGGGACGGCTGGTGCGTGCCGCGCTCCGCAGGGCACGGCTGTTCGCCGGCCTGCGCGAGCTGCCAAAGTACCAGCTGGTGCTGGCCCTCGGGGAAGTCCGCCGCCAACTGCTCCTGGTGGGCAACGAACTGGCGCAGGCGGGAACGGTGGAAAGGCCCGACGACGTATTCTTCCTGGACTTCGCCGAGACCCGGCAGGCCTTGGCCGGAACAGCCGGGAACAACGGGGCTGCCGTCCGGGACATGCAGACCCTCGTGGCGGCGCGGCGCCAGGACTATGCCGTGGAGCTCAGGCGCCGGCACATCCCCCGGGTCCTGCTCTCGGACGGCACGGAACCCGAAGCGGTTCGTACCGCCGTCGGACCCGCAGGAAACGGAGCCGTGCCAAACGGAACCCTGGCCGGCAGCCCGGCCTCGGCCGGGACGGTGACCGCTGCGGCACGGGTCATCCTGGATCCTGTCGGGGCGCGCCTGGAACCCGGCGAGATCCTGGTTGCCCCGTCCACGGACCCGGGCTGGACACCGCTGTTCCTGACGGCGGGAGGACTGGTGATGGAGATGGGCGGGGCCAACTCCCACGGCGCCGTCGTTGCGAGGGAATACGGTATTCCCGCGGTGGTCGGAGTGCCGGACGCCACCGGCCTGATCAGCACGGGCCAAAGAATAACGGTCGACGGCGCCGCAGGAACCATCGTGCCGGAACACCCCGGCAACCCCCGGAATGGACCCGTCCCCAGGGGCACAGACCCCCCTGCGCGGGCGTAGTCTTGGTTTATGGGCTCCAACAGGCTGGATTCCAGCGGACAGTCTCAACACATCAACGTGCAACGAAGCAGCACCAGGGGCCGCAAGGCGTGGCTGCGATGGCTTCCGGCCGTCGTGGCTCCGGCGGCCATCGCCTCCGCAGCCCTGGTCGGGTCCCTTCCGGCCGGTGCCAGCAACCCTCTCCCCGCCAAGACGCCCGCCCAGGTCCTCGAGCTGGCCGCCAGCCACCGAGGGGGCACATTCTCGGGCACGCTGGAACAGTCGGCCGACCTGGGGCTGCCGGAACTTCCGGCCGCCGGGAAACCATCCGGGTCCGCGTCCGGTCCTGCGTCCGCCGGCAGTGTCGCTTCGGTGATTGAGCTCCTGACGGGCAACCACACCGCGCATATCTACGTGGACGGCAAAGACAACGCCCGTGTACAGGTGATGGACCAACTGGCCGAACGGGACGTGGTTCGCCACGGAAACGATGTCTGGTTCTACTCCTCAAAGGACAACACGGCAGCCCATCTGGCCCTGCCCCAGCGCGCCCGGGGCCCTGCCCCCACAACGGACCCCGCGCCTCCAAACGACCCGCACGGGTCACCCGGCATGCACACTCCCGCTGAACTGGCCCAGCAGTTCCTGTCGAAGGTGGACCCGAGTACTGCCGTTTCCGTTGGCCCCGATGTATCCGTTGCGGGGCGTGCCGCCTACAACCTGCTGCTCGAGCCCCGCACGGACGGGACCTTGGTGGGCAAGGTGGCCATCGCCGTCGACGGTGAGAGCGGGATGCCTTTGTCCGTCCAGGTGACCGCTCGCGGCGCCGACAAGCCTGCGTTCGCTTCCGGGTTCACCAGCCTCTCGCTCGACGCGCCGGACCCGTCAGTCTTCAGCTTCAGCCCGCCCCCGGGCAGCACGGTGAAGGAGATCCCGGTCCCGGAGAATCCCCATGATCCCGCAAAGTCCCATGATCCTGCCGATGCCCATGGCCCGGGTGCCATGCACGGCGGTGCCAAGGGGAATGTTGCCGTCACCGGTACCGGCTGGGAGACGGTGGTGGGAACGGCGGCTGGCTCGGCTGCGGCGGCCGAACCACTGCTCCAGGACCCGTTGCTGTCCCAGGCCGCCATCGCCGTACCCGGCGGCCGGCTGCTCTCCACCGCGCTGCTGAACATCCTGGTGACCGACGACGGCCGGATATTCGCTGGAATGGTGCCGCCCGAGGGGCTGCAGGCCGCAGCAGCAGCGCGGTAGGCATTGGCCGGGCGGGGGAGTGGCGGCCGGGCCGGAGCAGGCCAGGTGACTTCGGGGCTGGCGATTGAGACCCGGGGCCTCAGCAAGCACTTTGGCCAGCAGGCCGCCGTCGACCACGTGGACCTGGCCGTCCCGCACGGGACGGTCTTCGGATTCCTCGGGCCCAATGGGTCCGGGAAGACCACCACCATCCGGATGCTGCTGGGACTGGCTGCCGCGTCTGCAGGCACCGTGACGCTGCTGGGCCAGGAGATGCCGGACAAACTCCATGCGGTGTTGCCGCGCGTCGGCGCCCTGGTGGAGGGCCCCGCGTTCTACCCCTTTTTGTCCGGCGCCGCCAACCTCCACCGGCTCGATTCCGCCAGCCCGCACACTGTGCCTGCCACGCGCAGGGCCCGCGTGCAGCAGGCCCTGCAGCGTGTAGGCCTGGAACACGCCGCAGGGAAGCGCGTGCATGCGTACTCCCTGGGCATGAAGCAGCGGCTGGGCATCGCCAACGCACTGCTCTCGCCCCGGGACCTCCTGGTCCTGGACGAGCCCACCAACGGCCTGGATCCGCAGGGGACCCGCGAAGTCCGCAACCTGGTGCGCTCGCTGGCGCACCAGGGCACCACTGTCTTTGTCTCCAGCCATCTTCTGGCCGAGGTGGACCAGATGTGCACCCACGCTGCGGTCATGAGCGCCGGCAAGCTCGTGGCGCAGGGGCCGCTGGCCGAGTTGCGCCAGGCCGGAAGCACGCGCCTGCGGCTGGTAACACCCGACGGCGGTGCGGCGCGGCAGATCCTGGCGGGGCTGGGGCTGGTGCCCGGGCTGGGGGACGCCGAGGGGGAGCCTGCACGTTCGGGCCGTCCAGGCCCGCAGGCGCCGGAACCACGGCGCCCCCAGCCGGACGGGGAGACCATCGTTGCGGCGTTGGATGCGAGCCTGCAACCAGCCGTGCTGCCGGAGGACGTCGTGGCGCGCCTGGTCCAGGCGGGGGTCCGTGTCCGGGGCTTCGCCGTCGAACGTGAAAGCCTTGAGGACCGCTTTGTTGCCCTGACCGGGGAAGGATTCGACGTTGCCCAGTAGTGTTCCCGCGGATCTTCCGGAGGCTGCCGGAACAGCCCGGCCAGCCGCAGTGCCGCGCAGTTCCGGGCTGTCCCTGTTGGGGTCGGAGTTCAAGGTCCTTTTCGGGCGGCGGCGGACCTGGGCCCTGCTCCTGGCGCTCGCCGCCATCCCCGTACTCATTGCCGTGGCCGTGAAGGTTTCCTCCAGGGTCCCGCCGGGGCGGGGCCCTGCATTCCTCGACCGGATCACCCAGAACGGCCTGTTTGTGGCTTTCACCGCCATGCTGGTCTCGGTCCCGCTGTTCATGCCGCTCGCGGTGGGGGTGGTGGCCGGCGATACGATCGCCGGAGAGGCCAACCTGGGCACCCTCCGGTACCTGCTGGTGGCGCCGGCCGGGCGGGTGAGGCTCCTCCTGGTGAAGTACGCGGGGGCACTGGCCTTCTGCATCGCGGCTCCGTTGACCGTTGGCCTGGCAGGTGCGGCCATTGGGGCTGCGTTGTTCCCCGTAGGCCCGGTGACACTGCTCTCCGGAGGGGTAGTCCAGCCTGGCGAAGCTTTCCTGCGGATACTGCTGATCGCCGCCTACCTGGCCCTGTCCCTCGCCGGGCTCTCGGCAATCGGGCTGTTCCTGTCCACGCTGACCGTTTTTCCGGTGGGGGCCATGGCCGCCACCGTGGTGGTGTCTGTGGTGTCCGAGGTCCTGGACCAGCTTCCCCAGCTGGAGTGGCTGCACCCGTGGCTCTTCAGCCATTACTGGCTGGGTTTCGCCGACATGCTGCGCCAGCCACTGGTGTGGGACTCGTTCGGCAGCAACGCCCTGCTCCAGGCCGGCTACGTGGCGGTGTTCGGGGCGCTCGCGTATGGCCGGTTCGTCACCAAGGACATTCTGAGCTGACGACGGCGGCCGGAGCCTTCAAGAGATGCAGCCCCAGGTAGCAGCTCAGTAGCGGGCCGCGTACGGATACAGGTCCATGCCCACCATCGAACTGATCGTGGAAACGGTGATGCCCTCCTGGGGGTTCAGCGCCTGGACCACTTGGCCATTCCCCAGGTAGATGGCCACGTGGTAGAAGTTCGGGGCGGAACCCCAGACCAGCAGGTCACCCCGGCGGGCCTGCGAAATCGGAACGTGGACGGGGGCTGCCGCGTACTGCTGGGACGCGGTGCGCGGAAGGTACGTACCGGCCGCGGCGAAGGCATTCTGCACCAGGCCCGAGCAGTCGAAACCATACGGCCCCGTGCCACCCCATTGATAGAAGTAGGGTGCGCCCACCTTGCCCAAGGCGACGGAGATCGCTGCCTCGTACGTGCCCGAGCCGGCGGGAGGCGCCGGCGCAGGCGCAGGCGCCGGGGCGGGGGCAGGTGCGGGTGCCGGGGCAACCGGAGCAGGGGCCGGAGCAGCGGGTGCCGGGGCGGCCGGGGCAGGTGCCGGGGCGGCAGGGGCAGGTGCTGCTGCAACGGGGGCCGGTGCCGCCGGCGCGGGGGCTGCCGGGGCTGGCGCGGCGGGAGCGGGAGCCGCAGGGGCAGCCACCTGTCCGCCGCCGTTCTGTCCTGCACCGTCCTGGCGGCCGGCTTGGTCGTTGGCTGCCTTGTCCTGTGCTGCTTTATCGGCCACTGCTTTGTCGGCGGCAGCGGACAAAGCAGCAAGGCGTGCCTCTTCGCGCTGCCGGTCAAGGGCATCCACCCGCGCGGATTCGAGCGCCACGGTGGTGTTGCGGAGCTGGGCCAGCTGGTCCACCAGGACGGTCCGCTGTGCCTTGGCATCGGCGACTGCCTTTGCCTGCGCGGCGTTGGCCTGCTCCGCCTGGGACTTCCGTTGCTCGGCGGTCTTGGCGGCGTCGTCAGCAGCCTTGGTGGCATCATCCGCAGCTGCGGTCAGGGACTGGTAGGCGGTGGCTGCGCTGTCCGCGGCTTCGAACGCGCGGCTGCGGCTGGCGGATAGGGCCTCAAGGGTGGCGGCCTGCTGGAGGCTGTCGCTGCCGCTGGCCAGGGTTCCGAGGGTGGGGTTCAAGCCGCCGTTGCGGTACAGGTCGCCGGCGAGCTGCCCCACCTGCTTCCGGGTCCTGTCCTGCTGGTCGCGGGCGGACGATGCTTTGGCGGCGGCAACGGAAGCCGCTTCAGTCCGCTGCTGCAGTTCCACGAGCGCTTCACTGTAGGAATTGTTGGCCTGCATGGCCACCGCGAACGCCGCCTGCTGGGCAGTTGACGCATCCGCCAGAATCCGCTCGATTGCCGTGACCTGGTCTGCCGTCGCGGACTCACTTGCCTTCGCGGCGGCGATGTCCTCCGGGGACGGGATCTCCGGTGATGCGGGACGGACCATGGGTGCGGATGGTGCCGGCGCCGCCAGCGCGGGCGGGGCCACAGATGCAAAGAGTACGACGGCGGCGCACAGCGCAGCGGTCCTGCGGCCGGATCCGGGTATAGCCATCTGCAGAGACCTCGCAACGGTAAGGCTGGGAGTGAGGTTCTGGATGCGGCACGACGGTGCCCCTCAGCTGCTCGCCAGCAGTCCGAGGTTACGTGACGATATGCACATTGGCAACAGCAGTCACATGAATAACATAAACCACAAAGATGTCATTCTCCACGGAAATCACCACGGTGTGTCGGGGTCAGGCGTGCTGGTGTTCCTCGTGTTCTGAGTGGCTGGCGGGCTCCAGCTGGAAGGTGCAGTGGTCGGTATCGAAGTGGGAGCCCAGGCAGGTGATGAGCTTGTCCAGCAACTGGTCGGCGCCCCGGGCGTTCAGCACCCCATCCTCCACCACCACGTGCGCTGAGAAGACGGGGACGCCGGAGGTGATGGTCCAGATGTGGATGTCGTGGACGTCGGTCACACCGGCTACCGACAGGATGTGCTCGCGGATCATCTGGACTTCCACTCCCTTCGGGCTGGCCTCCAGCAGGACGTCCACCACGTCGCGCAGCAGGCTCCAGGCGCGGGGGAGGATCATCAGCGCGATAAGGACGGATGCGATGGTGTCTGCTGCCTGGAAGCCGGTGGCCAGGATCACTATGGCGGCGATGATGACGGCCACCGAGCCCAGGAGGTCGCCCAGCACCTCCAAGTAGGCGCCGCGGATGTTCAGGCTCTCCTCCTGCCCCCCACGCAGGACCAGCAGCGATACCAGGTTTGCCACGGCGCCGAGGATTGCGGCGAACAGCATGATGTCCGTCTGCACCTCGGGGGGTGCGCCAAACCGGCGAATGGCCTCCGTGAAAATCACTACGGAGATCACGATCAGGATCAGCGCATTCGCCAACGCCGCGAGCACCTCTGCCCGCTGGTAGCCGTAAGTCCGCTGGTCGCTCGCCGGGCGGCCGGCGATCCAGGCGGCAAGCAGGGCGATGGTGACACCGGCCGCGTCGGAGAGCATATGCCCTGCGTCCGCCAGCAGGGACAGCGACCCGGACAGGGCCGCGCCGACGATCTGGATGACCACAACGCCGAGCGTGATCCCCAGGACCGCCACCAGCCGTTTCCGGTTCCGCCCGGTGGCAGTGATCCCGTGGCCGTGGTTGTGGTCGTGTCCCATGCCTACAAGGCTAGCCCCAGCCCAGCTCGTGCAGCCGGTCATCGGAAATCCCGAAGTGGTGGGCGATCTCATGGACCACGGTGACGGCCACTTCGTGGATCACCTCGTCCCGGGAGGCGCAGATTTCCAGGATGGGTTCGCGGAAGATGGTAATCCGGTCCGGGAGCGAGCCGGCGTCCCACCATGAATCGCGTTCGGTCAGGGGGACGCCTTCGTACAGCCCCAGCAGCACGGTGTCCGGGTCTTCCCCTGGGCCCGGCACGTAATCGTCGTCGATGAAGACTGCCACGTTATCCATGGCCCGGGCCAGTCGGTCCGGAATGCTGTCCAGGGCATCCTGGACGGCTGCTTCGAATTCGTCAGGAGACATGGTGAAACCTGACGGTTCATGCGGCCCTTCGGGAATGATGGGCAGTCCCGGCGGAAGGCTGGCTGGCATACCCCGACTCTAGCCCGCCGCCCGGCCCGTCCCGATGCGGGAGGGGCGCGTCCTGCGCCGGGTCAGTCCCACTCCCACCAGGCAGGCCAGCCCGCCCACCAGTCCCCAGGCTGTGGGGATCTCCCCGAGCAGCAGCCAGGAGATGAGCACCGTGGTCCCGGGCACCAGGTAGGTCGTGGCAGCCAGTTTCCCGGCTTCCACCAGCGAGAGCGCGTATGCCCAGGTTGTGAAGGCGATTGCAGTGGGAAACACGCCAAGGTACACCAGCGCCCAGGTGGCCTCCGGAGGGGCGGCCCGGACTTCGGACGCCAGTTGCCCGGCGAAAGGCAGGCAGCACACCGCGCCAACGATGATGCCGAACCAGGTTGCCTGCGCCGCCGGGAACTTCCGCACCACCGGCTTCTGGATGATGACGCTGACTGCGGCGAGCACCGCTGCAAGGAGGCAAAGCGCCACGCCCGCCAGGTCCGTCGTCGAACTTTCCCCGGCGCTGCGCGGCTGTCCGGAACCCAGGGCGATCAGTGCAACTCCCGTGAACGCCACCGTGCTGCCGATGAGCAGCCAGCGGGGAAAACCCTCTTTGAGGAAGATGCCGGCCATGATGGCCACCAGGATCGGGTTGACGTTGATCAGCAGGGCGCTGGTGCCGGCGTCAAGGATGTGTTCGGCGGCGTTCAGGGCTACGTTGTAGCCGCCGAACCACATTACGCCATAGGCGAGGATGGGCAGCCATTCGCGCCCCCTGGGCAGCATCCGGCTCCTGAGCAGTTGCGGCACCACCAGGAAAGCGAGGACGACGGCGGCGACCGCCAGCCTGCCGAGCGTCAGGGATCCGGGGGAGAAGTGCGGCCCGATGGCGCGGATGCCGACGAACGCGGAGGCCCACAGCATCACGGTAACCACCATGGCCGCCACGCCGAGAGCCTTCACTGGCGTGGGCGCTGCAGCGGGGGAAACCAGGGGCTGGCGGGCGGGACTGGTGGAAGGCATGAATCAAATGTACGGCTGCTGCAGGCACCGGACTGGCGGAAATCGGCCGTGTGGGTGACCCCGGGCCAGGCAGAAGCTGGCAGACGCCGTCGAGTAGCGGGGTTCAGCTTCGCTGACGGTCCGAGGAGGGCCTAGCTCCGCGAAGCCCAGGCGAGCAGCTTGTCCACCGGCCACGTGGTAATGATCCGGTCTGCCGGAACGTTGTTGCGGGCCGCCCGTTCGGCACCGTACTGCAGGAAATCCAGCTGGCCGGGGGCGTGGGCATCGCTGTCAATCGAGAACAGGCAACCGGCTTCCAGGGCCAGCTGGATCAGGGCATCCGGCGGGTCCTGCCGCTCCGGACGGGAATTGATCTCCACGGCGACGCTGTGCTCTGCGCAGGCGGCAAACACTTCCTTGGCATCGAATTCCGACGGCGGCCTGGTCCCGCGCGAGCCTTCCACCAGCCGGCCGGTGCAGTGGCCCAGGACGTTGGTTTGCGGGGCCGTAACGCCCCCGAGCATCCTCGCCGTCATGGTCTTCCGGTCTGCCCGGAGTTTTGAATGGACGCTGGCCACCACGATGTCCAGCCTGTCCAGCAGTTCAGGTTCCTGGTCCAGCTCGCCCGATTCCAGGATGTCCACCTCGATGCCGGCCAGGAGCCGGGTGGGTCCGCCCTTGCCGTTGATGCCCGCCACCACGTCCAGCTGGTCCCGCAGGCGTTCAGGCGACAGGCCGTTGGCGATGGTGAGGTTGGGGGAGTGGTCTGTCAGGGCCACATACTCCCTGCCCAGCACCTCCGCGGCCGCCACCATCAGCTCGATGGGGGAGCCGCCGTCGGACCATTCACTGTGGCTGTGAAGGTCCCCGCGCAGGGCCCCGCCGATCTCTGCACCGCCGGATGCAAGCGGCACGGCGCCCTTCTCCCGAAGGTCTGCCAGATACTCGGGGACCTGGCCGTCCACCGCCTGCCAGATCACCGTGAAGGTCCGGTCCCCGATCCCCTTCATGGATTTGAGCCGCCCGTTCCTGGCCCGCGCGGCCACTTCCTCCGGTCCGAGCGCGCTGATGGCGGCGGCTGCCTTCCGGAAGGCCTGGACCTTGAACGTGGCCGCGCGTCCGCGCTCCAGCCAAAAAGCGATCTCGTTGAGCGCATCGACGGCATCCATCCGTCCATCTTGACCCGTCCAGGGCCCAAACGGCGGGGTTTTCCGCCGATTTTGGAATATTCCGGGTTAGCCCCTATAGTTTTAGAGTCCAGTTCGGAGAAACGCAGAGGACAAAGACGGAAAGCCCCGCTTGACGCCTTTTGTTTTGTTCCGAACGGGTTCTGGCCCCCATCGTCTAGCGGCCTAGGACACCGCCCTTTCACGGCGGCGGCACGGGTTCGAATCCCGTTGGGGGTACGCAAGGAACTGGTCAAGCAGGCTAAAAAAGTCTGGTAGGCTGGAAGCCTTGAAAAAAGCGGTAGAGATACTGCAAAGCAAGAAACGCAAGGCCCTGTAGCGCAGTTGGTTAGCGCGCCGCCCTGTCACGGCGGAGGTCGCGGGTTCAAGTCCCGTCAGGGTCGCTCTGATTGTTGGAAGAAATTCCGGCTGTCATGGTGACTAGTCACCTAGGCTCTGTAGCTCAGTTGGTAGAGCGTTCGACTGAAAATCGAAAGGTCACCGGATCGACGCCGGTCGGAGCCACCACTGGGAAGCATCAGTTCTTCGGAACTGGTGCTTTTCTGCTTTAAGGCTCACCCGGTTTCCGGGCCCCATAACCCTCCAGCTTGGTCGCATAACCCTCTACCTTGTTCGCGGATCGCGACGCTGAGGGTCGTGGTACGCGCACAAGCTTCGGAGCTGGTGCGGGTATATGCGTTGGTCCCGTAAACGGGACAGCGGCGGGTCCCGCACTGTGTGGCGCAGGCAACATTCCGTCCGGCCTGGGAAAATTGTTTGTCTGACTTGTGAAACATTTGACCTGCGCCAAACGGATATGGCACGCGCGCGCATTGGTTGATGTAAGCGCTTGCACTCTACTCGCCGGTAACCCGTTTTGGTGTGTGAAACAGGGTTTGAACTGTCCGTTCCACCCCGTCTACGGTGGAGCGCGGCCGGAGGACAGCTTGCTTTCCATCGGCCGGCCAGGCCCTACCCAGGCCTGCCTCCACCCGCAGCACAACGGCGTCCCCGATGACGCCTGAGGTGTCGCCGGGGCCGCGGTTTGTTTCGGGATCATGGGCATACGCCCGCCTTCCACGAAATGTCACAACTCCGCGAGAAGAGCAAGAAATGCACAAGCACCCCCAACCCCGGCTGCTGCGGTGGCGCACTGCGGCCGCAGCGCTGGCGGCGACCCTGGCCGCCTCGGCCTTCCTGGCCGTCCCCGCGGCCCAGGCCAATGAGCCCTCAGATCCGCCCGCCGTCCAGCAGATGCCTGCCCCCACGCCAGGCTTCCCCTTGCCGACGCAGCACACGCAGCAGGCCTTTGACCCGGCGTCGGACTTCACCTCCAAGTGGACCCGCGCAGACGCCAAGCAGATCATGGCGCAGAGCGACTCCACCGTCTCCCCGGGCGCAAACTCCATGAGCCCTGACGTCACCATGCCGGAGATCCCGCAGGACTTCCCCACCATGAATGACGACGTCTGGGTCTGGGACACCTGGTCCCTGACAGACGAAAACGCGAACCAGATCAGCTACAAGGGGTGGGACGTCATCTTCTCCCTGGTCGCCGACCGGCACGCCGGATACGGCTTTGACCAGCGCCACTGGAACGCCCGGATCGGGTACTTCTTCCGCAAGACCAACGCTGATCCCGCCAAGGACAAGTGGAACTACGGCGGGCACCTGTTCCTGGACAACACGTCCATCGGAAACACCGAGTGGTCCGGTTCCACCCGCCTGATGCAGGGCAACCACGTGAACGTCTTCTATACCGCCACCACCTTCTACGATGTGGCCGAGCGGAACGCCGGCGGCGGCGGCATCGCCCCCGACGCCGTCATCGCCAAGGCGTTGGGAAACATCCACGCCGACCAGAACGGCGTTACCTTTGACGGGTTCGAGCACACCAAGCTGCTGGAACCGGACGGAAAGATGTACCAGACCAAGGCGCAGAACGCCGGCTTTGCGTTCCGCGACCCGTACACCTTCCAGGACCCGGCCCATCCCGGCAAGACCTACATGGTGTTCGAAGGCAACACCGCGGAAAACCGCGGCGACTACCAGTGCAAGGCCGAGGACCTGGGCTACCGCCCCGGGGACCCGCACGCAGAAAGCGTCACGGACGTCCAGAACAGCGGCGCGTTCTACCAGACGGCCAACGTTGGGCTGGCGGTCGCGGACAACAAGGATTTGACCAAGTGGTCCTTCCTCCCGCCCATCCTTTCCGGGAACTGCGTGAACGACCAGACCGAGCGCCCGCAGATCTTCATCCAGAATGAAAACGGCAAGAACAAGTACTACCTGTTCACCATCAGCCACCAGTTCACCTACGCGGCAGGGATGCGCGGTCCCGACGGCGTGTACGGGTTCGTGGGCAACGGCATCCGTTCGGACTACCAGCCCATGAACAACAGTGGCCTGGCCCTCGGCTCGCCCACGGACCTGAACCTTCCGTCCGAGTCCCCGGAGGCGCCCACGCCGAACCAGAACGGGCGGCAGTTCCAGGCATACTCGCACTACGTGCAGCCCGGCGGCCTGGTGCAGTCCTTCATCGACAACGTCAACGGGGTCCGTGGCGGTTCCCTCTCGCCGACGGTAAAGATCAACTTCCGCGACGGCGTGTCCCAGGTGGACAGGACGTTCGGCCGGAACGGGCTGGGTCCGTTCGGCTACCTGCCCACCAACGTCAGGGTCGGCGGCGAAGGCCTTTACAAGTAGGCCTGCCCACCGCGGCAGCTTCAAGCAGTACGTGAACCAGGCGGGGAGTCCCACGGCTCCCCGCCTGGTTCCTTTAACCGCTTTCCTTCAACCACTCCTGGACCCGGTCCTGTGCGGTGGCGCCGACGGGTTTCCAGCCCATCTGTCGCAGCCTGGGGATAGGGTGGAACCAACAGAAGGGGGAGTGCCTGATGGAATACCAGAACCCACAACCCGTGGTGCCCAACCGTCCTGCCGCCAGCCCGGCTCCCGGCCCGGGCCGGACAGTTATTTCCGAGACCGCCGTGGCAAAGGTCGCGGGGATCGCCGCACGCGCGGTTCCCGGCGTCTACTCCCTGGGGTCGGGCCCGTCCCGTGCCCTGGGCGCCATCCGCGACGCCGTGGGAAGCTCCGACCACGCCGCGGGTGTCCACGCGGAAGTAGGCGAAACGCAGGTAGCCGTCGATATCACCCTGGTGGCCAGCTACGGAACGCCCCTGCATGCGCTGGCCAACAGCGTCCGTGCCGCCGTTTACCGGGCGGTCGAAGAACTGGTGGGTCTGCAGGTGATCGAGGTGAACGTCGAGATCACCGACGTCTATGTCCCACCCCCGGTCAAGACCGCAGCCCCGGCCGCTTCCGAACGGGAGGCGCTGCTGTGAACCTCACCGTGGCAGGCACGGCCATAGGCGCATTCGTGGCGTTCATGTCGCTGCAGTTCGGTCTTTGGGGCTTCCTGGTTTCCCTTCTCTTCATGGCCATCGGGGCCCTCCTGGGCCGCTCCGCCGAAGGAAAGCTGGACCTGCGCGGCATTTTCGATGCCATCATCGGCCGGCGCTCGTCCTCATGAGTTCGCCCGCGCCCGTTGTGCGTGCGCAGGCGCTCAGCGGCCATAACCGGATTAGTACCCAGGCCTTGACCAGCCTTGCCAAAGCGGCCGCTGCGCAGGCGCTGGGCGTCGACGCCCAGGACATCCGTGCGGACTGGACGGACGACGACGGCCTGCTGGCCTTGTCCCTCGTCGCCCCCATCAGCATCCCGCCGTTACAGGCCGTGGCAGCGGACCGGGCGCGAATCGGCATCGTTGGAGGTTCCATCCGGGACCGCACCGTGAAGGCCAAGGAAAGCATCCTGGCGAAGGTGTCGGAACTCAGCGGTTCACAGGTGAGCCGGGTGGACATCCGCATCAGCGGGGCAAGGATCAGTACAGAAGGGCGGGTACGGTGAGCAGCAGCGTGGAGAGCCGCCGGGCCGGCAGCGGGACCCGGAGACGCAGCGGCCCGGACATGGACAGGGTGGTCTACCGCGAGACACATTCCGGCAGGGCCGTGGTTTCGGTTGTGGCTGCCGTCCTGGTGTTGGTGCTGGCCGGTTACGGCGTCCTCGAATCCGGGGTGCACGCAGTGGGGCAGCCGGCGTGGCTGGTGGAGCCGCAAGTCGCTGCCCAGCGCATCGTGGACCTTCCCGCCGGGATACCCCCGCTGCTGTTGGCGGCAATCGGCGCCGTGCTCGCGATGCTGGGATTGATCTTCCTGCTTAGTGGGATCCTCCCAGGGAAACGTGCGCGCCACGTGCTGGCTGGCGCATCCGGAGAAGGGCTCCCTGCCGTGGTGGTGGACGACGAGGTCATCGCATCCTCATTGGCCCGCCGCGCGCGCCTCGCCGCCAATGTCACCCCGGACCAGGTCATGGTGGTCGTCTCCCAGCGGCAGGTGCTGGTGAATGTCCGCCCTACCTCCGGCGTCCCGGTAAACCCGGAAAGGGTACTTGAGGCCGTCCGGGATGAGCTGGACCGGATGTTGCTGGAACCGGCACCCATTCCTCGCGTCAATGTGGCGCCATCGGGGGTGATCGGGGCATGAACGGCACCCCGGCACTGCTCAACCGTATTTTGCTTACCGTGCTGGGCCTGCTGCTGCTCGGGGCCGGACTCCTCCTGGTGCTGCTGGCCACCGTTCCCTCCGTGGGCGCCTGGTGGCACTCTTGGTCTTCCGGTGCCTGGGGCGGCATCAACCAGTTGTTCGATTCCACCCGGTTCCCGGGCCGCCCGGAAAGCTGGTTGTGGATCGTGGTGGCGCTGGCGCTGCTGGCACTGATGGGGCTCATGGTGGCGTGGATCGCGCAGCAGGGAAAGGGCAAGTCAAACCTCCTGGCACTTGACTACGATCCCGGCGAGACCCCCGGCGACGTACGCATCGGTGGCGGGGTGGCAGAACAGGCCCTCCGGCATGCCCTTGAAGGGCGCCCCGACCTCGCCGGTGCAACCGTCACCACCTACGAGGTCCAGGGAACGCCGGCCTTGAAGGTCCGGCTCCTGCCGCGCCAGGGCGTGGCCCCGCACCTGCTGGCCGCCGAGGTCACCGGCCTCGTGGACGCCCTGGAGGCCGTGGTGGGCAAGAAGATTCCCGTCCTCATCCACATCGGCGCCGGGGCGCGGACACGCTTCAGCAGGGCTGAACGCGTCCGCTGACATGCCGCCGGCGGGCGTCCAGGCGCGCTGCGGTTACCTGCCGCCCATGAGGTACACGGTGGTGTCCACGGGAACCTCCCGCATGCCGGTCCATTCTTCGGCCGGCTCGGGACCGCTGGACAGCACCACGGCCAACCCCTCGGGTACGGGGGCGGAAGCGAATCCCATGTTGGACAGGACCGTGACGCCTCCATTCCGGAACGCCAGCAGGCCGCTGTCCGGCGCATGTTCATCCGTCCACTCCACACTGCCGCGGCCCAGCTGTTGTGCCGCACGAAGGGACAGGGCTGCCCGGTACAGCTCAAGGGTTGAGCCTTCCTCGCCGTCCTGAAGGTCGGCGGCCAAGGGCCCGAAGCTTTCCGGTTGGGGGAGCCATGGTTCGCGTGCCTCGCCGGACAACTCACCGGAGAACCCGTACCCGGGTTGGTCCGCAGTCCATGGCAGCGGGACCCGGCAGCCGTCGCGCCCGATTTCGGCACCATGGGTCCGGAAGAATGTGGGGTCCTGCCTCGCCTCATCGGGAAGGGTGGTGTGCTCAGGCAGGCCCAGCTCCTCGCCCTGGTAAAGGTAGGCGGAACCCGGCAGCGCCAGCGCAACCAGCGTGGCCGCGCGGGCCCGCGCCAGGCCCAGCGCCGGGTCGGGCTGCTCGTCGGCGGCCCCGATGCCCTTCGGGAACGTGGTGGGATCCTTGAGGCCGAACCGGGTGGTGTGCCGCACCGTGTCGTGGTTGCTGAGCACCCAGGTGGACGGAGCCCCCACGGATGCTGCCGCCGCCAGGGAGGCGTCGATGGCGTCAGCCATGCGTTCGGCATCCCAGCCTGCCAGGAGGAAGTCGAAGTTGAAGGCCTGCTGCATTTCATCCGGCCGGACATAGCGGGCCAGTCGCTCGGCCGGCTCCACCCATGCTTCAGCCACCATCATGCGGTCCCCGCCGTACTCCGCCAGGACTCGGTGCCAGTCCCGGTAGATGGCGTGGACGCCGTCCTGGTCGAAGAAAGGAGATGGCGGATACATGGGGGACACGGACCGGTGGGGTTCTTCGGCGTCGGTGTGGGCGTGGGGAGCGTCCCCGGGCAGATGGCTCTCCAGGCGGGGAGTGGAGGTTCCCTCCACCATGGCGGCAACACCGTCCCAGTCCGGAAGTCCCGCTTCCTTTACCAGGCCGTGGGCAACGTCCACCCGGAAGCCGTCGGCCCCGCGGTCCAGCCAGAAGCGCAGTACCGAACGCATCTCCTCCTGGACCTCCGGGTTGTCCCAGTTCAGGTCCGGTTGCTTGGTATCGAACAGATGGAGGTACCACTGGCCCGGCGACCCGTCGGCCTCCTGCACCCGGCTCCAGGCCGGCCCGCCGAACACGGATTTCCAGTTGTTGGGGGCCCGGCCACCGTCGCCGGATCCCGGGACCTCGTCCTTGCCGTCCCTGAACATGTACCGGTCCCGCGCAGGGCTCCCCGGGGGTACCGCCAACGCCTCCTGAAACCAGGCATGCTCGTCAGAGGTGTGGTTCGGAACCAGGTCCACGATGACTTTCAGGCCGCGCCGGTGAGCTTCCTGCAACATGGCGTCGAAATCTTCGAGGGAGCCGAAGAGCGGGTCTACCTGGCGGTAGTCGGCCACGTCGTATCCGCCGTCTGCCTGCGGCGACTTGTAGAACGGAGAGAGCCAGATGGCATCCACTCCAAGGGACTCCAGGTAGGAAAGACGGCCCGTGACGCCGCGGAGATCGCCCATGCCATCACCGTTACCATCCGCAAACGACCGGGGATAAATCTGGTAAACCACGGCGTCCGCCCACCATGCAGAAGGGGTTGGGCCCGGCACCGGAACGGCTGGATCGGTCATTTGGTTCCCCTCTGATAACTTTTTGATGTAAACGCTTGCATTGCAGACAGCAACCTTACTAGTGTGATGGTCACCACATCAACCTCACCTAGCAAGCGCACTGTCGACTTACTTGTCACTCAGCGAGGAGCTTCAAGCTAATGAAAACCCCGAGATTCCTGCTTCCGGCTGCCACAGCCGGCATTCTGGCCCTGACGTTGTCCGCCTGCGGCGGCGGAGGTGGAGGCGGCACCACAGGCGGTGGCGGCAGCGATGCTGACGCCAACCTTGACTCCCGCGGCCCTATCACTTTCGTGCAGGGCAAGGACAACAACAACGTGATCCGTCCGCTGATCGATAAGTGGAATGCATCCCACAAGGATGAGCAGGTCACCTTCAAGGAGCAGACCGACCAAGCGGACCAGCAGCATGACGACCTGGTCCAGCACTTCCAGGCCAAGCAGTCGGACTACGATGTGACCGACGTGGATGTGGTCTGGACGGCTGAGTTTGCTGCCAAGGGCTGGCTGCAGCCGCTGAAGGACAAGATGGCGATCGACACGAGTGCCATGCTCCCGGCAACGGTCAACAGCGCCACGTACAAGGGCACCCTGTATGCTGCTCCGCGCACGTCCGATGGCGGTATCCTCTTCTACCGCAAGGACCTGGTTCCCAACCCGCCCAAGACCTGGGACGAGATGATGGGCATGTGCTCCATCGCCCAGCAGAACAACATCGGCTGCTACGCCGGACAGTTCAGCAAGTACGAGGGCCTCACCGTCAATGCCTCCGAGGCCATTAACTCCGCAGGCGGTTCGGTTCTGGACAAGGACGGCAAGCCGAGCTTGAACACTGCCGAGGCAAAGGCCGGCCTGGGGAACCTGGCCAAGGCCTACGCCGACGGCAACATCCCGAAGGAAGCCATCACCTACAAGGAAGAGGACAGCCGGCAGGCCTTCCAGAGCGGCAAGCTCCTGTTCCTGCGTAACTGGCCTTACGTCTACAGCCTGATGAGCACTGAAGGGTCGTCGGCGGTCAAGGACAAGTTCGGCATGACGGCCCTTCCCGGCAAGGACGGCCCGGGTGCATCCTCGCTGGGCGGCCACAACACCGCGGTCAGCGTGTACTCCAAGCACAAGGCCACCGCCCTGGACTTCGTAAAGTTCCTGACGTCTGCCGAGAGTGAGAAGTTCTACGCGACGCAGGGCTCCCTCGCCCCGGTCCTCGGGTCGCTGTACTCGGATCAGGAGCTGGTTGCCAAGCTGCCTTACCTGCCGGTCCTGAAGACGTCGATCGACAAAGCCGTGCCGCGTCCTGTGACGCCGTTCTACCCGGCTGTTACCAAGGCAATCCAAGATAATGCCTACTCCGCAATTAAGGGAGAAAAGTCAGTGGAAACAGCACTTTCTGACATGCAGAAGTCCATCGAATCCGCCGGTGCGGGATCGTAGTTCTGCCATGGCAACCGAATTAGGCCCGACGCCGGTCAAGGCACCGGCGTCGGGCGGTACCCCCGTCCATCACGCACCCAAGGGTGTGGGGGAGGACAACAGGATCGCCAGCCAGGGGCGCTGGGCGTCCTGGCTGCTCGCTCCCACCATCATCGCCCTTGGCATTGTGATTGTTTACCCGATCATCAGTGCCATCGTCATGTCCTTCCAGAAGGACGCCGGCCTGGACCCTGCCACAGGGCTGTTCACCGCAGGTGGCCCGGCCGGCATCCAGAACTATGTGAACTGGCTGGCGCAGCAGTGTTCGGCCCCTGCCGGCGGAACTGTTGCCTGCCCGCCCGGCACCCTGGGCGGCCAGTTCTGGTCCGCCACCGCTACGACATTCTTCTTCACCGTCGTAACGGTGGCATTCGAAACCGTTCTGGGTTTCTGGATGGCCATGATCATGGCCCGTGAATTCCGCGGCCGCAGCCTGGTCCGTGCAGCTGTCCTGGTGCCGTGGGCCATCCCCACCGCCGTGACGGCCAAGCTCTGGTTCTTCATCTTCGCCTTCGAGGGCATTGCCAACAAGCTGTTCAACACCACCATCCTGTGGACGGGCAGCGAATGGCCGGCCAAGTGGGCCGTTGTCATCGCGGACGTTTGGAAGACCACGCCCTTCATGGCGCTGCTGATCCTGGCGGGCCTGCAGATGATTCCGGCGGAAGTCTATGAAGCCGCCAAGGTGGACGGCGCCACTGCCTGGCAGCGGTTCCGCCTGATTACCCTGCCCTTGGTCAAGCCCGCGCTGATGGTGGCAGTCCTGTTCCGTACCCTGGATGCGCTTCGCATGTTCGACCTGCCGTACATCCTCACCGGCGGTGCCAACAACACCACCACCTTGTCCATCCTGGTGATCAACCAGATCAGGCAAGGCTTCAACGCGGCAGCTGCCCTGTCCACCATCACGTTCATCATCATCTTCCTGGTCGCCTTCATCTTTGTCCGCTTCCTCGGGGCAAACGTGGTTGAGCAGAGCGGCGCCACAGGAAAGGGGAAGAAATGACCACGGCAACAGCAGACGCCTCGGCGTTGCGGGCCCGGCAGGACAAGGGCCGCAAGGCAGCCCAGAACCGGGAAAAGTGGGCACAGGGCAGGACCTACATCAGTGCGGTCATCGTGCTGCTTTGGTGTCTTGCCCCGGCCTACTGGATGGTGGTCACGGCGTTCCGTGAGGTGGGCTTCACCTACGACACCTCGATCCTCCCCACCCATGTCACCCTGGACAACTTCAAGACTGCCTTCGATACGTCCTTTGGCAACAGGTTTGGGCAGGCGCTGCTGAACAGTGTGTTCATCGGCGGCGTCGTGACGGTGGTGTCCCTGCTGATTGGTGTCTTCGCCGCGTACGCCCTGGCCCGCCTGAACTTCAAGGGCAAGTTCCTGGTCCTCGGCTTCATCCTGGGTGCCTCCATGTTCCCCGGCGTTGCCCTGATCACCCCGCTGTTCCAGCTGTTCACCAACATCGGCTGGATGGGTACGTACCAGGCGCTGATTATCCCGAACATCTCCTTCGTGCTCCCGTTGACGGTCTACACCATGACCTCGTTCTTCCGGGAAATGCCGTGGGAGCTCGAGGAATCAGCCCGCGTGGACGGCTGCACCCAGGGGCAGGCGTTCCGCAAGGTCATCATGCCGCTCGCTGCTCCGGCAATCTTCACCACCGCAATCCTGGCCTTCATTTCCTCGTGGAATGAGTTCCTGATTGCCAGCCAGCTGTCCAGCGACGCAACGCAGCCGGTGACGGTGGCCATCGCCAACTTCGCCGGTGCACAGCCCAACCAGATCCCGTACACGGCCATCATGGCCGCGGGCACCATCGTCACCATCCCGCTGGTGATCCTGGTGCTGGTCTTCCAGCGCAAGATCGTGGCCGGCCTGACGGCAGGTGCTGTTAAGTGATGGGCGCCAGTTCCCGCCCCCGGACCCCGGGGGCGGGAACCCGCAGCCGGTTGGTCCGCTCGGGTGAGGACTTCGACATCATCATTGGTTTCCTCGCATTCTGGGCGCTGGTCCTCCTGGTAGTCACTGTGTGGATGGAAGTCACAGCCCAACCTGCCCTTGGATGGGCGCTGGGCCTCCTGGCCAGCCTGCTGGCCCTGTACGGGATGGTACGGCTGCGCCGGAAACTTCCAGCCCGACGATAGTGAAGAAGGCACCGGTTACCGGTGGCTGTGACTTTGCACGCAGCCGCCGGTCCGGTTATCACTGCCCGTACCCGGAATGGAAAAATACAAGGCCGGGGGTAAACGCAGGGCCAGCCGGCCCTACGCCGAAAAGGAGTTAAAAGGGGGACGCGGTGGCACGGACAACGGAAAGGTCCCAGCGGGGCGGCCATAACGGCGTCAGCATCGAAGACGTGGCCGCCGCCGCCGGAGTCTCCACAGCGACCGTCTCCCGCGCGGTCCGCGGACTGCCCCGGGTTTCCCCAGCCACCCGGGAGAAGATCCTGGAAGTGGCCGGAAACCTGGGCTACGTGGCCTCGTCCTCCGCTTCCGGACTGGCCACGGGTCGCACCAAAACCATTGGCGTCCTGGCCCCGTTCGTCAGCCGCTGGTTCTTTTCAAAAGCAATCGAGGGCGCGGACCGCGAACTGCACGCCCGGCACTACAACCTCTCGCTCTTCAACCTTGGGGGCCACGGAAGCAACCGCGAGCGGCTCTTCAGCAAGACCATGGTGTACAAGCAGATCGATGCCCTGCTGGTGCTCTGCATGGCCCTCAGCCATGACGAGATCGAACACCTCCAGAAGATCGACATTCCCCTGGTAGTGGTGGGAGGGCACGTCGAGGAGTGCCCCTACATTGGCATCGACGATTACGCCGCCGCTTCCACCGCGGTCCGGCACCTGATCGACCTGGGGCACCGCGACATCGCCTTGCTGCACGGCGACGACGAGACAGACCTGAACTTCGACGTTCCCCGCGTCCGCATCCTGGCATTCAAGGACGTCATGGCCGCAGCCGGTCTGCCCACCCGGCCGGAATGGGACGAATGGGGCGATTTCACCGTGCGCAGTGGCCAGGAGGCTTTCCGCCGGCTGTGGTCGGGTCCGGGACAGAAGCCGACGGCTATCTTTTGCGCCTCGGACGAAATGGCCATGGGCGTCATTTTCGAAGCCAACCGCATAGGTGTCAGTGTCCCCGGCGACTTGTCCGTGGTGGGCATCGACAACCACGACTTCGCTGCCGCCATGGGCTTGACCACTGTGGGGCAGCGCCCGGACGAACAAGCCGAACTGGCGACGAAGATGCTGCTGGATGAACTGGACGGCGAGGTCGGGGCTGTCCGCTCCGCAGTGGCGCCCCATGAACTCATCATCCGGCGCACCACGGCGCCTCCCAAGGGCTGAAACCGCCTCAGGAAGCGCGGGC
Source organism: Pseudarthrobacter niigatensis (assembly GCF_030812615.1). Classification (NCBI taxonomy): domain Bacteria; kingdom Bacillati; phylum Actinomycetota; class Actinomycetes; order Micrococcales; family Micrococcaceae; genus Pseudarthrobacter; species Pseudarthrobacter niigatensis. The sequence goes on from NZ_JAUSTB010000007.1 coordinate 73,318, forward strand.
CAGTTGGCGGATGGGAATCCAACGCGAGGCCAGCCGGCGGTAGGCTGCCGCGGCACCGGTCATATCTCCCTCCGCCAGGCATTCGATGCCCAGCCTGATATCCATGGGGGATTCGTCCGGGTACACCTTGTCCGCCACGGCCCCGTAGTCCAGTTCCACCATGGAGCTCACGTGGAACAGCTCGAGCCATTCCGTCAGCTGGGCCAGGTCATCGAGCATGTCCAGGTCCGGGGCGGCGAGGGCCAGGTTGGCCACTGCGTAGCGGGCCCGCTCCAGGGCATCGGTGATGGGCGCCCAGACGCGTACGGTGAGGATCCGCCCGGCTGCCTCCACCACGTCCTTGCGGTCGGACTCCATGAACAGAGAGAACCAGCTGAACGGGATACCCCAGGTGGATGCACGGGTGTGGACACGGACGGACCCGTCGCGCGCCTTCACCAGGTCGATCCGCTCCTGGTGCCGGTCGCGCTGTTCCTCAGGGATCAGCAGTTCGGCCAGCGGGCCGTGAATCCCCTCCACCAGGGCGTTGGCGGCCAGTCCGGCGCGGAGGACCAGTTGGCTGGGGCAATACAGGAGGACTGGCTCATTGCCGGCGTCAGCACCGTCGTCGGCCGTTCCACCGCCCGGTGCCGTGGTGACGCGCACCAGGTCAGTGCGTCCGGTGGGAAAAGGGTCCCCGCCGGAGCGGGTAATCCGTCCCAGCGAGGCGAGCAGTTCAGCGTTTTCGACGGCGGCGCGTGACACGGCCTGCGCGCCCGCCGCCGCGATGGCCGGACGCTGTTCTTCCGGGAAGGCCTCCAAGGGCTCGTAGACGCGCAGCGTGGAGGAGAAAGGCAGGCCGGCCTGGCCCCGGTAGAGGTTCCCCGTCACGACGGTCTCCTTGCATGGGTCCAGGGCGCGGTCATCAGTCGGCCAATTCCACCAGCACGGGGGCGTGGTCAGAGGCACCCTTGCCCTTGCGTTCCTCGCGGTCGATCGAGGCGCTGGTGACACGGGCGGCCAGGGCGGGGGAAGCGAGGATGAAGTCGATCCGCATGCCTTCCTTCTTGGGGAACCGCAGCTGGGTGTAGTCCCAGTAGGTGTAGACGCCGGGGCCGGGGGTGTAGGGGCGCACCACATCGGTGTAGCCGGCCGACTCGAAGGCGTGGAACGCTTCCCGCTCCGGCGGGCTGACGTGCGTTGCCCGGTTGGCGATGAACAGGTCGATGTCCCAGACGTCATCGTCGAAGGGCGCGATGTTCCAATCCCCCATCAAGGCCACCTGCGCCTGCGGGTTCTCCGTAACCAGCGCCTGGGCGTGCGTCTTGAGGCTTTCGAGCCACTTGAGCTTGTACGGCATGTGTTCGTCGTCCAGGGAGCGGCCGTTGGGGACGTAGAGGCTCCAGACCCGGACGCCGCCGCAGGTGGCAGCCATGGCGCGGGCTTCCTGCACCGGGTCCTTTCCGGCTTTGCCGAACGAGGGCTGGTCCAGGAACGTCCGTTCCACGTCCTCAAGCCCCACCCGGGAGGCGATGGCAACGCCGTTCCACTGGTTCACCCCGAAATGGGCCACCTCGTAACCCATCCGTTCAAAGAGTTCCCACGGAAAGTTCTCGTCCTTGCATTTGGTCTCCTGGATGGCCAGGACGTCGCAGTCGCTGCGCTGGAGCCAGGCTTCAACGCGGTCGGCGCGGGCACGGAGCGAGTTCACATTCCAGGTAGCTATCTTCACGGTTCCTAACTTACCTTGGCGGCCGCGCGCCCGGTAAAGCCCTCGCGGGCCCGGTCCCGCCGTCCGGCCGCGGTTGGTCCCGGGCAGCAGGCGGCGGGTATATTCGCACCAGAATGGCCTGGATCACATGCCGGCCACCATGCGAAGGAGCACCAGCCGATGACCGCAGCCACGGGCACCACAACGGACAGCAGTGCAGGAAACGGCGGCGCGGAGGTGCTCTTTGGCCACCGCGGCCGGCTCGGTGTGGTCACCCTCAACCGGCCCCGGGCGGTCAATGCGCTCACCGAGGGGATGGTGGACCTGCTCCTGCGGCAGCTCACCGCGTGGGTCAAGGACGACGACGTAGCCGCCGTCCTGGTACAGGGCGCTGGGGAGCGTGGCCTGTGCGCGGGCGGTGACATCGTGGCCATCTACCGGGACATCCTTCACGGCGGAACCCGGACTGCTGACTTCTGGCAGACCGAGTACCGGGTGAACTCGCTCATCGCCCGGTACCCCAAGCCGTACGTCGCCCTTATGGACGGGTTGGTCCTTGGCGGTGGGGTGGGTATCTCGGCGCACGGGAACGTCCGCGTGGTCACCGAACGGACCAGGATGGGGATGCCTGAAACCACCATCGGGTTCGCGCCGGACGTCGGCGGCACCTTCCTGCTGTCCCGCGCACCGGGCGAGACGGGAACCCATGCGGCGCTGACCGGCGCCCACCTGGCAGCGGGGGACGCCTTGTTCCTGGGCCTTGCCGACCACTACGTCCCGTCCCAGTCGCTGCCCCGCCTGGTGGCGGAACTGGAATCTGAAACCCCGGAAGCCGTCGTCGCCCGTTATGCTGAGCAGTCCCCGCCTTCTGCCCTGGCCGGGCAGCGGGACTGGATCGATGCCTGCTACGCCACCGACGATGCCGGGGACATCGTTGCCCGGCTCCGGGCATGGACCGGCCCCGGCCGGGAAGACGCCACGGCGGCGGCGGACACCATCGAAGCCAAGTCACCCACGTCGGTCAAAGTCACCCTGGCATCACTGCGCCGGGCCGCGAAGCTGACCCTTGACGAGGCCCTTGCCCAGGAGTACCGGGCCGGGCTGCGGTTCCTTGCCGGCCCTGATTTCCGCGAAGGTATCCGTGCCCAGGTGGTGGACAAGGACAGGAACCCGCAGTGGAAGCCGGCCACGCTGGCAGAGGTGCTGCCGGGCCAGGTGGACAGGTTCTTCCAGCCGCTGGACGGCCGGGAACTGGACCTGCAACCCGGAACGGACCTGGAAGTGACGGAGGCGGACCATGCCTGAGAACGGCAGCGTGGCGTTCCTTGGCCTTGGGCACATGGGCGGTCCCATGGCCTTGAACCTGGTCCGCGCCGGTTACCGGGTGACCGGGTTCGACGTGGTGCCCGCAGCCATGGAAGCGGCCCGGGTGCAGGGTGTGCCAGTGGCGGCCACCGCCGTCGAAGCACTTGCCGGCGCCGACGTGGTACTGACCATGTTCCCCAGCGGCCGGCATGTCCTGGACGCTTACCGGGGCAACCCCGGACATCCCGGGCAGCCGGGGGAGCCCGGACTCCTGGCCGCCGCGCCACCGGGAACCATGTTCCTTGACTGCTCCACCATCAACGTCGACGAAGCACGGGAAGCTGCCCGGCTGGCCATTGAAGCGGGCCACCGTTCCGTTGACGCCCCCGTTTCCGGCGGCGTGGTGGGAGCCGAGGCAGGCACTCTGACCTTCATGGCCGGCGGCGACGCGGCGGGCTTCGAGGAAGTGCTGCCGCTCCTGGAAGTGATGGGCAGGCGGGTGGTGCACTGCGGCGCCCACGGAGCCGGACAAGCCGCCAAAATCTGCAACAACATGATCCTGGGCGTCTCGATGATCGCGGTCAGCGAAGCGTTCGTGCTGGGGGAGAAGCTGGGGCTGACGCACCAGGCCCTGTTCGACGTCGCTTCCGCCGCGTCAGGCCAGTGCTGGGCGCTGACCACCAATTGCCCCGTGCCCGGACCGGTGCCCTCCAGCCCGGCCAACAGGGACTACCAGCCGGGTTTTGCCTCCGCCCTCATGGCCAAGGACCTCAACCTTGCCGTCAACGCCCTGGACAGCACCGGGGTGGCGGGACAGATGGGAGCGCTCGCTGCGCGTATTTACGATAGGTTTGCCGCGGAGGGCGGAGCGGGCCGCGACTTCTCCGCCATCATCACGGACATCCGCGGCGCATCGGAGCCGCAGGCCGGGGACGGGCCCGCAGGGGCCGGTGGCACGGAGGTGCCGGGCCGGCGTCCGGCCATAACAGCATACGACGACGGGAGTCCGGAATGACGGAGTACGCCAACATCCTGGTGGAGCAGCAGGGCAGGGTCGGACTGGTGACGCTGAACAGGCCCGCGGCACTGAATGCGCTGAACAAGGCCACCATGGAGGAGGTGGTGGCCGCCGTGACGGCCATGGATTCCGATCCCGGCGTGGGCGCGGTGGTGATCACGGGCTCCGGAAAGGCCTTCGCCGCGGGAGCCGACATCAAAGAGATGGCGGACCAGGGCTACATGGACATGTACGTCGCGGACTGGTTCCGGGGCTGGGAGGAGCTCACCCGGCTGCGTATCCCCACCATCGCGGCGGTGTCCGGCTTCGCCCTGGGCGGCGGCTGCGAACTGGCCATGATGTGCGACCTGATCATCGCCGGGGACAACGCAAAGTTCGGGCAGCCGGAAATCAACCTTGCCGTACTCCCCGGCATGGGCGGCTCGCAGCGCCTGACCAGGGCTGTGGGCAAGGCCAAGGCCATGGACATGATCCTCACCGGACGGTTCATCGACGCGGAGGAAGCGGACCGGTGCGGGCTGGTGTCCCGGGTGGTTCCGGCGGCAGAGGTGGTGTCCGAAGCACTCAAGGTGGCCGGCGTCATCGCCGAAAAGTCAAAGCCCGCGGCGATGGCGGCAAAGGAAGCCGTGAACGCCGCTTTCGAAACCGGGCTGGCCCAGGGAGTGGTGTTCGAACGGCGGCTCTTCCACTCCCTGTTCGCCACGGAGGACCAGAAGGAAGGCATGGCGGCGTTCACCGAAAAGCGCCAGCCGGAATTCAAGCACCGGTAGACCCGGCAGCTGATTCGCCCTGCCGGCAGGCGCCGCCTAGAGGTACTGTGCGGCGAAGCTGTGCAGGGCCTCCCGGACGAAGCGGGCCCCCTCAGCCCCACCGTAATTGGCGGCGAAACGGGGGTCCTCCACGTACATGTCGGCCAGCCCGGTGACGTATCCCCGGACATCGCCGCCGCTCCCAGCGGCAGGTGTTCCCGGGATGGACTTCAGCCACGCAACATGCCGCCCTGCCAGTTCGCGCGCTTCCGGGCCGTCCGCAGGAACGCCCGCAGCCGCAGCAGCCTTCCAGTCCCGGCCAAGCTCCTCCGCGTGGGACTTCCACTCCTGTTTCTGGGCAGCCCCCATGCCGCGCCACCACTTATCGGATGCCGCGTAGGCGTCCTTGCCCCACCGTTCTTCAACTTCATCCTTGTACTGCGTGTGGTCGAAGCCCTTGAACATGTCCTCAGCCATCAGCTGGCCTCCTGCCTTTACTGTTTCGATTGTTTGCCGCACGGACTCCGCCTGCCGGGCCAGCCGCTGTTGCTCTTGGCCCAGCCATTCCAAGTGCCGGCCCAGCGCTGCCACCGGATCCGCCTCGCGGTGGAAGACTTCCGCGATGGCCGGCAAACCCAGGCCCAGTTCGCGCAGCAACAGGATCCGCTGCAACTGGAGGAGGGTGGCGCCGTCGTAATAGCGGTAGCCGTTGTGGCCTACCCGGCTGGGCTTCAGCAGGCCGATGTCGTCATAGTGACGGAGCGTGCGGCTGGTGGTGCCGGCGATCCTGGCTACGTCCTGGATGGACCAGTCACTGCCGCCGGTGTTGGAAGAATCCTGCATGCTGCGAGCCTAAGGGTTGACGCTGCGTCAAGGTCAACAACAATGTCAAAACGGCGCGTGGTGTTCAGCCGGTCCGGCGGACCCGTGGGGCCCGGTGCCTGGCCTGGGCCACAAGCCGGGTGAACGAAAAAACAAAGATGGCCTCAATGAGCACCATGAGGCCCAGCAGGAGCCACTGCTGGCGGCTGATGAAGACGATGCATCCCGTCAGGGCCAGGACGGTTCCCAGGGCAAGCGCATAGATGGCGAAGCCTACGGCCACGCGGGCGCTGCGGACCCCGGTCCGGAACCCAAAGCCGTGCGGCTCCCCGCCGGGCTGCCCGGGGATGAGGTCCGGCGCTGCTGGGCCGAGGGAGTCGAACTCCTCCCACGGGTCCCTGTCCTGGTCCTGTCGAGTCATGAATCAATTATCCCAAATGTGGGAAGCCGAAGAGTGGCGGCACAAGAAAGCGGCTCCCCCAACTGACGTTGGGGGAGCCGCTGAATGGGGTCCCGGCCTGTGCCGGTGGCCGCCGAAGACTTAGAGCGGGCGGATGTTCTCTGCCTGCGGGCCCTTGGGGCCCTGGGTCACATCGAATTCGACCTTCTGGTTCTCGTCCAGTGAGCGGTAGCCGCTGGTGGCGATTGCCGAGTAGTGGGCGAATACGTCAGCGGACCCGTCATCGGGGGCAATGAAGCCAAAACCCTTTTCGGCGTTGAACCATTTAACTGTGCCTGTTGCCATGGCTGCATTCCTTCATGTGACTCTGATTCTCTCCCCGGAATCGTCCCGGGGTGCGCGGGAGTTAGTCCCCCACAGTCCCCAACGTACGGGGCGCAGGCCCCGGGTGCAAGGGTAGGCGCGATAAAAAGCGCCATTAGCCTGCGCGTTTACACCGATTCCAGGACGCTGACGTAGTTGGCAATGCCCACTCCGCCCATGTTCTGCACAGCGGCCCGGCGCGCCCCCGCGATCTGCATGTCCCCGGCTGTACCGGTGAGTTGCATGGCCGCAATGACGTGCTGGGAGACTCCAGTTGCCCCCACGGGGTGGCCCTTGGCCTTCAGGCCGCCGGAGACGTTGATGGGAAGCTTGCCGTCCTTGAATACCCAGCCTTCCTCGATAGCGCGGGCGCCCTGGCCGGGCTCTGCCAGGCCGATGGCCTCGTACATGAGCAGTTCGGCGATGGTGAAGCAGTCGTGCACCTCGGCAAAATCGAGGTCCGCCAGGCCCACGCCGGCCATCGCCATCGCCCGCTGCCAGGAGGTGCGGGTTGCGGCGAACGCGGTGGGGTCCCTGCGCTCGGCGGGGAAAAAGTCATTGGCCTGGCCGAAGCCCGCGAGCCGGACCGGGGCGGTGGCGCCCCCGGTGGGGGAAACGGACAGCACGACGGCGGCCGCACCGTCGGAGACGGGCGAACAGTCGGTGCGGCGCAGGGGATCGGCCACCATGGGGTTCTTGTCCGAGACGGTCCGGCAGAACTCCTCGCCGAGGTCCTTGCGGAGCTGGGCGTAGGGGTTGTCCACGCCGTTGCGGTGGTTCTTGGCCGCGATGGTGCCCAGGACGTCGGAGACCGGCCCGTACCGCTTCTCGTAGTGCTTCGCGACCTCGGCGAAGAGCCCGGTGAAACCGGTGGTGGAGGGCTTGCCGGCCATGTCATAGTCAGCGCCGAGCAGCGCCGCGCCCACCACGTCTGCACCGGCGTGGGTCATCTTCTCGGCGCCGATCACCAGGACGGTCCGGGCAGTGCCGGCCAGCAGCGACTTGGTGCCCTGCTGGAAGGCGGCAGAGCCGGAGGCGCAGGCGTTTTCGACCCGGGTGGAGGGTACGTTAGCCAGGGCCGGAGAGACCTGCAGGCCCAGCGAAGACGGGAACGCCAGCGGCATCATGCCCGAAGTGAACTGGCCGATGTAGATCTCGTCGATCTGCCCGGGTTCGATTCCGGCGTTGCCGATCGCTTCGGTGGCCACCTGGACGATCAGGGACTCGAGGGTCTCCTCCGCCAGCTTGCCAAACCGGCTGTGGCCCCAGCCGGTGAGCAGGACGTCCTTGCCAAACTGTTCCTTCAGGCTCATGCTGCCACGTCCTCGTTATCAAGGCGGACCTCGAAGTCCGCTTCCGTCTTCGTACGGATCTCCTCTTCGGTGACCCCCGGTGCCAGGCGCGTCAGCGTCAGCTGCCGCCCGCCGTCGTCCGTTTTGTACAGGTCGAACACGGCGAGGTCGCTCACGATCCGGTCCACGCAGCTGAGCCCGGTCAGCGGCAGCGTGCACTCGCGGACGATCTTCGCGGTGCCGTCCTTGGTGTTGTGCTCGGTGAGGACCACCACGCGCGGGGTTCCTGCCACCAGGTCCATGGCACCGCCCATGCCCTTGACCATCTTGCCGGGGATGGTCCAGTTGGCCAGGTCCCCGTTGCCGGAGACCTGCATGGCGCCGAGGATGGCTACCTTCACGTGCCCGCCGCGGATCATGCCGAACGAGGTGGCCGAGTCGAAGATGCTGCCGCCCGGCAATACCGTGACAGTCTGCTTGCCGGCATTGATCAGGTCCGCGTCCTCTTCGCCCTCGTAGGGGAACGGGCCCATGCCCAGCAGGCCGTTCTCGCTCTGCAGGACCACCCGCACCCCCTCGGGCAGGTTGTTGGCCACCAGCGTGGGAATGCCGATCCCCAGGTTCACGTAGTCGCCGTCGTTCAGTTCCGCGGCCGCGATTGCAGCCATTTCATCCCTGGTCCATCCCATGGGGTTTCTCCTTGGTCTTCTAGCTGTTCTCGTTGGATTAGTTGGGTATTACCGGCGGCACGAACTCGAACGTCATGCCCAGCAGCCACGCGAGCAGCAGCACCACCGGCAGGTGGAACAGGAATTGCTGGAACGTGAAGCCCACCAGGTCCCGGGCGCGCAGGCCCAGCACGGCAAGCAGCGGGAGCATGAAGAACGGGTTGACCAGGTTGGGCAGGGCCTCGGCCATGTTGTAGATCTGCACGGTCCAGCCAAGATTCATGTTCACGTCCGTGGCGGACTGCATGACGTACGGTGCCTCCACCAGCCACTTTCCACCGCCGGACGGGACGAACATGCCCAGGATGGCCGTGTAGATGGCGATGATGACGGCGAACGCCCCGTTGCCGCCGATGCTGGTGAAGAAGTGGGCCAGGTGCTCGGATACCGACAGGCCCCCGGCGCCGGTGGCTTTGGTCAGGATGGCGGCCATCGCGGCATACAGCGGAAACTGCACCAGGATTCCCGCCGTGGCCGGGACCGCCTTGGTGACAGACTGCAGGAATTTCCGCGGGGTTCCGTGCAGGACCAGCCCCAGCATCAGGAAGACCAGGAGGTAGCCGTTGAGTGAGCTGACCACGCTGAGGATGGGCAGGGTCAGCAGATGGGACACCAGCCAGCCCAGGGTGAGCACGCCGGCCAGGATGGGCAGGACCCTGCTGTATTCCAGCCATTCGCCGGGCCGGGACTTTTCGGCCGGCGGTTCGGGCTGGTCATCGAGGTCCACGCCGAGATCGGCCGCCGTCTTCACGGCGCTTCCCGTCGGTGCGGAAAAGTGTGCGATCACCGTGGTGAGGACCATGAGGATGAGCAGGGTCAGCAGGGACTGCCAGGTGAAAATGGTGGTGCCGAAATCCAGGACGCCTGTGACCTTGAGCAGCGCCGGGGGAATAGAGGCCTTGGTGGCCTGCAGCTGTGCCGCGGAGGAGGACATGCCTAGGGCCCACACGGCGCCCAAACCCATGAAGGCTGCGGCGCCGAGGGCCCGGTAGTCCACATGCAGGTCTGCCCGCCGGGCCACCGCCCGCGCCAGGAGGCCGCCGAAGATCAGGCTCAGGCCCCAGTTCACGAATGACACGGACATGGACAGGACAGCCACGAAGCTGACGGCGGTGCGCGCGGAGTTGGGCACCTGCGCCAGCCGGTCAATCAGCCTGGCCACGGGCGGCGACGTGGCCACCACATAGCCGGTCAATACCACCATGGCCATTTGGAGGGTGAACGCCGTCAGGTCCCAAAACCCGTTGCCGAAGGAATCAACGACGGCCTTGGGCGAGGCGCCGATGGCCAGCGCCGCGATGGCCACCAGCACGACGCCGGCGAGGGCGAAGATGTACGCGTCAGGGAACCACTTCTGCGTCCAGCCGGCCAGCGTTTCAGCCATCCGGGCCAAACCCTTCTGGCGGACGTCCGGGTGGTCGGTTTGCGTGGTGGTCATGAGGGTTGTTTCTCCATTGAGTGCTGTGGATCAGGGGCAGGCGTGGGCCCGGTCGGGCGTGGGCCCGGTCAGGCGGAGACGAGGCCGGTTCGCTGCCGGACCGTGCGCTGCTCGATGTCCTTGATCCGCTCCGTGGCCTGCACCAGCCGCTGGACAAAGACGCCGGGCGTGGCGATGTGGTTCGGGTCCAGTTCGCCGGGCGCCACGATCACCTCGGCCTCGGCGACGGTCAGGATCCCGGCCGTGGCCACTATTGGATTGAAGTTCCGGGCCGTGTAGCGGTAGGTCAGGTTGCCGTCCGTGTCCGCGGTGTGGGCGTGGACCAGGGCGACGTCGGCAACGATGGCGCGCTCGCGGACGTACGTTTCGCCGTCGAACACCTCGTGCGGCTTGCCCTCGGCCACCAGGGTGCCGACACCTGTTTTGGTGTAGAAGGCCGGGATTCCGGCGCCGCCGGCGCGGAGGCGCTCGGCCAGGGTGCCCTGCGGGGTGAACTCGACCTCCAGCTTGCCTGCGAGGTACTGCTCGGCGAACAGCTTGTTCTCGCCCACGTAGGAGGCGACCACCTTGCGGACCTGGCCCGCTTCGATAAGGATGCCGAGTCCTTTGCCGTCCACGCCCATGTTGTTGGAGACCACCGTGAGGTCACGGACGCCGGAGTCGCGGACGGCCTCGATCAGGTCGGCCGGGATGCCGCTCAAGCCAAACCCGCCGACGGCGAGGGTGATGCCGTCCTGCAGTGCCCCCTCCAGGGCGGTGGCGGCAGAAGCCTGGAGTTTCTTCATGTCGTCTCCTCGTTGAGCGCAGTAGTCCACTTTGTGGACGGTTGGGATCTGAGTTTGGAGACTACGGCCGTCGCGGAGAACGTGTCAAGAATCACTGGAAAATGCCATACAGTATGGACAGCAGAGCTAAAACAATCCATATTGTGGACAAGGGGACGTGATGGCATCAACGCCGGTGCAGGGCGCGCAGGTGGTGGCACGGATCGCGGGACTGCTGCGGCTGGTGGGCTGCAGCGCCGAGGGGATGCCGCTCGCGGTCCTCGTCCGGGAATCAGGCCTTACCCGGCCAACCGTCCACCGGCTCCTGGCGTCGCTCGCCGCGGAAGGCCTGCTGGACCACGATCCCGTCACTGGCAACTGGGTCCTGGGCCCGGAAATCCTGCTCATGGGATCGGTGGCATCGGCCCGGTTCCCCATGGAGGACATCGCCCGGCCCAGCCTGCGCAGGCTTGCCCAGGCCACGGGGGAGAGTGCCTTCTTCTCCATCCGCCGCGGTAATGAGACGGTGTGCCTGCTGCGTGAGGAGGGTACCTTCCCCGTCAGGTCCTTTGTCCTGCACGAAGGAGTTCGTTTCCCGTTGGGCGTCGCGTCGGCCGGGACAGCCATCCTGTCCTTCCTGCCCACGGATGAGCAGGAGGAGCTGCTGGGCCGGTGGCCGGAGCACGCCGGCGCCTTCGCGGCGAACCATACGGTCGATCTTGTCCGGAAGAACCTGGCCCGGACCAGGCTGGCCGGCTACTCGGTGAACCCGGGGCTGGTCCTGGAAGGTAGCTGGGGGATGGGCGCTGCGGTCTTCGACAGGTCAGGGCGCCCCGCCTGGGCGTTGTCGCTGACGGGCATCGAACCACGGTTCAAGCCTGAACGGCAGGAGGAGCTGGGCGGACTGCTGATGGCGGAGGCCCACCGGATCACGCAGCAGCTGGGCGGGTCAGCGGACGGCGGACGGCGCACCCGCTGAGTCTCCCCGGCTTTGTCCGTGCACGACGACGGCGGGCTGGGCTTTTTGGCGCGGCCCGCCGTCGTACTCCCCGAAGGTGGGGAAAATCAGCAGGGGGCGGGGGCTACAGCCCGGCGCGGGGCTCCACGGGACCTTCGCCCTTCCACCATGTGTCAAAGATGGTCACCGGCACGGTGCGCTTGTGGCGGGTCCGGAGGTACTTCTGCTCGATGGATTCGGCCACCGCGTCCGGGACCTGGCGGCCTTCGAGGTAGTCATCAATCTGGTCGTAGCTGATGCCCAGCTCGTCCTCATCCGTGCGGCCCGGCCGGTCATCCAGCAGGTCTGCGGTGGGCACCTTCTCCCACACGCGTGCCGGTGCACCCAGTTCAGCCAGGAGGGCCCGGTTCTGCCGCTTGTTCAGGCCGAACAGGGGCAGGATGTCCGCACCGCCGTCGCCGTACTTGGTGAAGAAGCCCGTGACCGACTCCGCGCCGTGGTCGGTGCCAATCACCAGGTAGTTGAACTCCCCGGCCAGCGCATATTGGGCGATCATCCGGGTGCGTGCCTTGGTGTTTCCCTTGTGGAAGTCGGAGATTTCCGAGCCCACGGTCTTCTCGAACTCGTCCTCAAAGCCGTCCACCGCTGCCGAAATGTTGAACGTCCATTCCGTCTTGGCCTTGATGAAGTCCAGGGCTGCCTGGGCGTCCTCCTCATCGTGCTGCACGCCGTAGGGGAGGCGGACCGCAACGAAGTTGGCTTCCACGCCTTCGGCTCCAAGCTCATCAACCGCCAGCTGGGCAAGCCTTCCGGCGAGCGAGGAATCGAGGCCGCCGGAGATGCCCAGGACAAAGCCCTTGGTGTGGGTGGCCTTCAAGTATTCCTTGAGGAAAGTGACGCGTTTGCGCACCTCCCCTGCGGGATCGATCCGGGGCTGAACGCCCATTTCTTCAATGATCTTGGCCTGGAGTTCGCGCATGATGTCCAGCCTAGCCAGCGCTGTCAACAACCCTCAACTGTTCCGGCCGGCCCCTGCGCGGCGTAGCTTTATGGCATGGAGCGCACGGGATGTGCCGTGGTGGGCGGTGGCCCGGCAGGAATGATGCTTGGCCTGCTGCTGGCACGGGCAGGAGTGCACGTGGCGGTCCTGGAAAAGCACCGGGATTTCCTGCGCGACTTCCGCGGCGACACCGTGCACGCGTCCACCATCCGGCTGATCGACGAACTGGGCCTGGGCGCCGGATTCCGGGCACTGCCGCAAAGCCGGCTGAACAATGTCGCCGTCCCGGTTCCCGGTGCCGGGATGGTCACGCTGGCGGCTTTCGACTCCTTGAAACCCCCGTACAACTACGTGGCCATGATGCCCCAATGGGACTTCCTGGATTTCCTCGCCTCGGCCGCCGCCGCCGAACCGACGTTCACCCTGCTCATGGAGACAGAAGCCACCGGCCTGGAGTTCGACGGCGGGCGCGTCACCGGGGTGCGCTACCGCTCCACCGGAGACGCCGCCGATGACGTTGAACGCGTGCTGCCTGCCGACGTTGTGGTGGCCGCCGACGGCCGGCATTCGGTGTTGCGCCAGGCTGCCGGAATGAGGGCCAAGGAGTACCCGGTGCCCTTCGATACCTGGTGGTTCAAAATTCCCCGCCACCCCGCGGAAAAGGGCGACGTTGCGGGCGTGGTGCCCTCGCTGGGAAACCGGGACGCCATGATTGCGCTCAACCGCACCGACTACTACCAAATGGGCTACCTTGCGCCCAAGGGCTCGGACGCCAGGATCCGGGAAGGCGGCGTGGAACGGTTCCGCCAACGGGTGGCAGCACTCCGTCCCGACCTCGCCGACCGTGTTGATTCGATCCGCAGCGTGGCGGACCTGCATTGGCTGGACGTCAGGCTGAACCGGCTGCGGCGCTGGTACAGGGACGGGTTCCTGTGCATTGGCGATGCTGCGCACGCGATGTCGCCCGCGGGCGGTGTGGGCATCAACCTGGCGATCCAGGACGCCGTTGCGGCCGCGGAACGCCTGGCCCCGGACCTGCGCCAGGGGCACGTTCGGACCAGGACCCTTGCTGCGATCCAGCGCCGGCGCCGCATGCCCACGGTGGTGGTCCAAACCGTGCAGCGGATCATGCACCGTGTGGTGTTCGTTCCACTTTTCGCGGGGACCCTGTCCGGAGACATGCTGGCCGGCAGGGATGCCCGAACCCTGTTTCCCGTCCAGCGCATCCTCTTGTTCATCCTGCGCCACAATCCTGTGGTGAAGCGCGTCCTGCCGAGGATGGTTGCCATCGGTCCCCGCCCGGAGCACGCCCCTGGCTTCGCCCGCCCGCTCACCGTCCCGCCACCCACTAAACTTGGGGCCATGACTTCGCCCACTGACACTGCGGTAGACACCGCGGCTGCCCGCGCCCGACTGCTCGAACTGATCAAGGAACTCGCCGTGGTCCGCGGCAAGGTGATCCTCTCCAGCGGAGCCGAGGCCGATTACTACATCGACCTGCGCCGCATCACCCTGCACCATGAAGCGTCCAAGCTGGTGGGGCAGGTCATGCTGGCCCTGGCAGACGACGCCGGCATCGACTTCGAGTGCGCCGGAGGCCTCACCATGGGCGCCGACCCCGTGGGCACCGCGGTCATGCACGCGGCCGTCGACGCCGGCCGGACCGTGGACGCGTTCGTGGTCCGGAAGGCCCAGAAGTCCTACGGCATGGGCCGCCAGGTGGAGGGCCCCTCCGTTGAAGGCCGCAAAGTGCTGGTCCTGGAGGACACGTCTACCACTGGAGGTTCCGCACTGACCGCGGTGGAAGGCGTCCGGAAAGCGGGCGGCAACGTCGTGGCGGTGGCCGTGATCGTGGACCGCGACACCGGCGCCAAGGAGAAGATCGAAGCCGAAACCGGCGTCCCCTACCTGTTCGCGTTCGGCAAGGACGAACTGGGGCTGGCTTAGCCCCGGCGGCCGGACGGGCCGCTGGTTTGGGCAGTGAGCTTCTGCTCCGCCCTCACGTTTTGGCCGAGATGGCTTCCTTTTCCAAAATAGTGGCGGAACGTATAGAACATGGGCTGCCAGGTTCGCACGTCCACCCGGGATGGATCGAGCGCCAGGTCATCGCGGACATGCACCTGCTGGACGCGCACCTGGACTGCGTGGAGGTCGTCCTCCAAGCACCACGAGTTGACCAGGGCCGCCTCGATGTGGACCGGGCATTGCGCAATGCGGTTGGGAGCGACCTCCACGCCAGGCATCGGGTCCCATCCTGCCAAGGCCCACTTGTCGTGCGCCGTGCGGTAGTCGCCGGCCTTCACTGCCGGGACCGGTTCGCTGCCGGTGGTCATGGAAATCCGTTCAATTGCGGGTGCCATGGAGTCCTCCGGCAAATTGAGCACCACTTCCTTGGTGCGGATCAGGTTGCGGTAGCCCTGATGATGGGAGCTGAGGCCCAGGACGTAGTGGTCCCCCAGCGACCAGGCAGAGGATATGGGCGTGATGTTGGTGGTGCCATCCGGGTTGCCGGTTGTCAGCAGGGCCACCAGGGAGCCGAAGTAGTGGACGCTGGGGGAGATGGTTGTGAACATGGGTCCATCGTTCCTGCCGGAAAGTTTGAGGACGGACAAACGATTCCCCGGGCAGGATGGATACATGACAGCGTATTGGGCGGAGGACCTTGCCATGATGGCCAAGGCCATGGGGGAACCGTCGCGGGCCCGGATCCTGGTCGCCCTCATGGATGCCCGCGCCTGGACAGCGACGGAACTTGCGGGCTGCGCGGGGATCAGCAAAGGCACAGCCACCACGCATTTGAACCACCTCGTTGATGTAGGCCTGCTGGACGAAGTGCGCCAGGGCCGGCACCGGTATGTGCGGCTGAAGAACCAAGGTGTTGCGGATGCAGTGGAAGCACTGGTCCGTCTCAGTCCTTCGTCGGGGCCGGAGTTTCCCTCGACGTACCGCGGGCGCAGGCATCAGCATGAACTGCAGCGCGCCCGAACCTGCTACCAGCATCTGGCCGGGGTATTGGGTGTCAACCTGTGTGTCCTGTGGCAGAGTGAGGGATTCATCTCCTCCGGCTGGGAACTAACCGCGCAGGGTTTTGCCTGGGCGGAATCGATTGGCTTGCGCCTGCCGACCAAGCCGCCACGCCCGCTCGTGCGGCCCTGCCTTGACTGGACCGAGCGCTTAGACCATGCGGCCGGCTTGCTGCCGGATCTTTTCACCGGGCACGCACTGTCGTCCGGGTGGCTCAAGCGCGGATCGCATCCCCGCTCCGTTGTCCTGACCGAACTGGGAGCCGGGCAGCTTGCCGGCTTTGGACTGGCCGATGCGCTTGGAGCGGGCATCGGCGCTGATTTATGATGTGCGTTAACACTTTTCAGTTGCTTGGAGACCATGCATCTTGCTCCCCCCACAACAGCCTTTGAGCGCAACCGACCAGGTCCAGAACCTCATCCTGGAAAGCGCTGATTTCGAGGACTTCCTTAATGAACTGGCTCGCTTCTCCGCGCACCAGATGGCAGGCGACGGCGACGATGCCCTGTGCGGCATCACACTGCTCCGCGACCGCAAGGCAGCCACCATTGGCTGGAGCAGCGAGACTGCGCGGGAAGTGGATGAAATCCAGTACTCCCTGGCCCAGGGTCCCTGCCTGACCGCGGCAAAGGAAGAGCGCGAAGTCCACGTCCCCGACCTTTTGCAGGAGGACCGCTGGGGTCCGGACTACGCGTCTGCGGTTGCCTCCCACGGATTGCGCTCGGTGCTTTCCCTGCCGTTCAACCTGCAGGGGGAGGCCAAGGCCGCACTGAACCTCTACTCCGACGCCCCGCACAAGTTTGACGGCCCCGCCGCGGACAGGGCACGGGACTTCACCCGGGAGATCTCCGAAGCCCTGCGGCTCGCTGTCAGGTTCTCGCTGCACGCCGACAGTGCATCCAATCTCCGGGCCACGCTGGAATCGCGGACCATCATCGACATCGCCATCGGCATCGTCATGGCGCAGAACCGGTGCAGCCAGGAAGCCGCCGTCGAAATCCTTACCGAGGCGTCCAGCAACAGCAATACCAAACTTCGGGACATCGCCAAGTCGCTGGTGGATTCGGTGGGCGGCTCCGGTGCGCGTACCCACTACCAGGAGCCCGGCAAAGTCAGCCAGGGTCCGCGGGCCTGAGCGGCAGGTTGTGCCGTGGCCCCGGGGAGGGTTAGGCTTGCGGAGGTTGAGCCGTCGGCCATAGAACCTCTTTTGGAGTACCTATGGACCGCGCGCTAGACGCACTCGTTAACCTCGATGTCCCGGCGGACATCGTCCGGATTGAAGTCCGGGGAGCCCTTCACCACGAATCCCGTGCTGAACTGGTCCACATCATCCGCCGTGTCCGGAGGATGGGCATCCGCTGCCGCATCTGCGTCGACCTCTCACAGGCGGAACTTGTCGAATCCTCCGCCCTGGCCGGGCTGCGCTGTGACCTGAACGCCATGGACACCAAGCTCCTGCTGGGCGTCCCGTCCGCCGGGGTGTCCCTTCAGCTCACGCCGGCGGCCCACGACTGGGCGCCAGGTGAAGCGTCCAGCCGGCGCCCGCTCCTCATGGACGACGACGTCAGGGAGCTTTTTCCCGGCGGCGACTTCGCAGGCGAATTCCCCCAACTGCCGGTGATGTGGATCGAAGAGCTGTACGGGCGTCCGCTGACCGAATACACAGACCAGGAACTCCTGCTCGCCAGCGACTCCGCCTTTGCCCTGCTGGACAACCCGGAGGCACCCGACGGCGCCGACCTGCTGGGCCGCTACAACGACATCGGGCTGGAAATCCTTCGCCGCCAGCAGGAACCGCGGGCACCCTTCCCGGCTACCGAAGGCCAGGCCGCCAGCTGACCCCGGCGTCACCGAACGTTTACACGCGTTCATTGCGGTGCCGCGTTTCGCTGGGCTTACGGTAGGACTGTGCCGTATGAGGGGGAGGTCCATCCGCAGAGCCGGCGTGGGGTCTCCGACGCCCGGCTGCTGGCCGAAGCCGCTGCCCTAAAACGCTTCTCACGGCGTTCATTCCTTGCCGGGGCCGGCGCGTCCGGACTGCTGGCCGCCGACATGCTGGTGACCCGTGAGGTGCAGTCTCAGCGCCGGACCACCCGGATCCTGTCCGTTGCCGATGACTTCGCCGACGCCTATTACCCGGACGCCTGCTGGTTCCTGTTCCCCGGGTACAAAACCAGCTGGGAAGAGGCGCAATGGATCCTGAACGCGCTCCGGGGGGCCCTGAACAAGCGTGCCCGGCTCGCCGCCGTCGGATATTCCAACCTGGGCCTCGACGTCACCGAAGTCGTCCGCGCGATCGCTGAGTACGTCGCGGTGGAAAAGATCACCAAGCTGTTCTTCTACGGCCACAGCTTCGGCGGCATGCTGGCCACCCAGGTGGCCGCCCGGCTCCTTGCCGTGGCAGGCATCCAGGTGCAGTTCATCCTCCTGGACTCCAGCCCGTACAGCGCCCACGACGTCCTGGACCAAAGCTGGTTCGACGGCGTGGTGTTCCTCTACGAGAGCGGCGTCAGGTTTCCCTCGACCCTCCGCGGCGGGTATGAACTGGGGGAGCGGATCATCCACAAGGACGAACGGAGCTGGCGGCAGATCCTTAACCAGACACTGGAGCAGCTCTCACCGATCGCCCCGTCCAACGTGCTGGTCCAGACGGAGTCCGCCTACATCTACCACTTCGAGGGAAGGCAGTTCGCCGGGCAGCTCGGCACCGCCAAAATGGCCTACCTGGGCAACCCGAAGGACGCCACCGTGGACTACGAGACGGCGTCCGAAACCTGGGCCGTGGTGTACAAGGACAACATGGTCTCAAGCAACCTCCAGACCACCGGGGCGGTACCCGCCCACGCCAGCCCGGGCTGGAACCCGCAGGTCTACCGGCCCCTGGTCACGGGACTCCTGGACGAGTACTTCCCGCTGCCCCGGGGCGGATCCAGGGTCAGCATCTTCTAGTCCTAGATCTGGTTCTTCAGGTCCGCCACGGAGTTGAGCACCTGGTTGGGCCGGAACGGGTACGCGGCGATGTCGTCCTTGTGCGTGATGCCGCTGAGGACAAGGACGGTGTGCAGGCCGGCCTCCATGCCGGCAATGATGTCCGTGTCCATCCGGTCACCGATCATGGCGGTGGTCTCTGAGTGTGCGTCGATCTGGTTCATCGCAGACCGGAACATCATGGGGTTCGGCTTGCCCACAATGTACGGTTCGCGGCCGGTGGCCTTGGTAATCAGGGCCGCGATGGCACCCGTCGCCGGCATGGGACCGTCCTTGGAAGGGCCGGTTGCGTCCGGGTTGGTGGCAATGAACCGGGCACCGGCGAGGATCAGGCGGATGGCCATGGTGATGGCCTCGAAGGAGTACGTGCGCGTCTCGCCAAGCACCACGAAGTCCGGGTTCTGGTCGGTGAGGATGAAGCCGGCCTCATGCAGCGCCGTCGTGAGCCCCGCCTCACCGATCGTGTAGGCGCGGTTGCCGGACTCTGAGCCCCGCACCTGGTCCTTGAGGAACTGCGCCGTGGCCAGCGCCGAAGTCCAGATGTTTTCCTCCGGAATTTCCAGGCCGGAGGAACGCAGGCGGGCGGCAAGGTCGCGCGGGGTGAAGATGGAGTTGTTGGTCAGCACCAGGAACCGCTTGGACGTATCCACCCAGCGCTGGATCAGCTCGGCCGCGCCGGGAATGGGCTGGTTTTCGTGCACCAGGACGCCATCCATGTCCGTCAGCCAGCACTCGATCTCCTGGCCGCTGCGGTACACCGAAGGGTTGCCTGTTACCTCGTCTGCTTCTGCCATGCCTGCCTCCGCCTGTGATAGTTGCCCGAAGAGTCCAGTCTAGTGTTGAAGGGTGAACCAAATGCCCGGCATGACAGACGAACCCGACCACCAGCCCGGGGAGGCCGAACCCGCAAAGGCGGAGGTCGGCGTCGGGCCCTGGGAGGGGGAACTGCCCGAAGGCGACCATTGGGACCCCGACCTCCTGGCCGACGGTGACAGGCGCAATGTGCTGGACAAATACCGCTACTGGAAGCATGAGGCGATCGTGGCGGAGCTGGATTCGCGGCGGCACAACTTCCACGTGGCCATCGAAAACTGGCAGCACGACCTCAACATCGGAACAGTGGTGCGCACCGCCAACGCCTTCCTCGCCAAAGAGGTGCACATCATCGGACGACGGCGGTGGAACCGGCGCGGAGCCATGGTCACCGACCGCTACCAGCACGTCCGCCACCACCCCACGGTGGAGGATTTCGTCCAGTGGGCGCAGGGGGAGGGGCTCGCGATCATCGGCATCGACATTTTCCCGGACTCTGTGCCCCTGGAGACCTACGAGCTGCCGCGCGACTGCGTGCTGGTGTTCGGGCAGGAGGGCCCGGGCCTGACCCCGGAAGTCCATCAGGCCGCTGCCGCCACCCTTTCCATCGAGCAGTTCGGCTCCACCCGTTCGATCAACGCCGCATCCGCCGCGGCCATCGCCATGCACGCCTGGATCCGCCGGCACGTCTTCAACCAGCGCGTGTGAGTATTACCAACCCGTGACCCGAAACACCCGGGCCGCCGGGGAATGGCTAGGATGGTGCCAAGCCGTAAGCGGTCTACTTGAGGGTCATCCACCCACAGACGAAACTCAGCAGAGGAGCCAGCATGCCCATTGCAACCCCAGAGATCTACGCCGAGATGATCGACCGCGCGAAGGCGGGCGGATTTGCCTTCCCCGCCGTCAACGTCACGTCCTCGCAGACGCTGAACGCAGCGCTCCGCGGCTTCGCCGAGGCAGAGTCCGACGGCATCGTGCAGGTTTCCACCGGCGGTGCCGCCTACTGGTCCGGCGCCTCCACCAAGGACATGGTTGCCGGTTCCCTGGGCTTCGCTGCCTTCGCCCGCGAAGTGGCCAAGAACTACGGTGTGAACATCGCCCTGCACACGGACCACTGCCCCAAGGACAAGCTGGACGGCTTTGTCCTGCCGCTGCTGGAAGCCTCCGAGGCCGAGGTCAAGGCCGGCCGGAACCCGCTCTTCAACTCGCACATGTGGGACGGTTCCGCCGAGACCCTGCAGGAGAACCTGAAGATCGCCCGCGACCTGCTGGCCCGCACCGCCGCCGCCAAGATGATCCTCGAGGTGGAGATCGGCACTGTCGGCGGCGAGGAAGACGGCGTCGAGAACGCCATCAACGACAAGCTCTACACCACGGTCGAGGACGCCCTCGCCACCATCGACGCCCTGGGCGCCGGCGAAAACGGCCGCTACATCACCGCCCTGACCTTCGGCAACGTCCACGGCGTCTACAAGCCCGGCGGCGTCAAGCTGCGCCCGGAGATCCTCAAGGACATCCAGGCCCAGGTGGGTGCCAAGATCGGCAAGGACAACCCGTTCGACCTCGTGTTCCACGGCGGCTCCGGCTCCTCCGACCAGGAAATCGCCGACGCCGTTTCCTACGGCGTGATCAAGATGAACATCGACACCGACACCCAGTACGCCTACACCCGTCCGGTCGCGGACCACATGTTCAAGAACTACGACGGTGTCCTGAAGGTCGACGGCGAAGTGGGCAACAAGAAGACCTACGACCCCCGCGTCTGGGGCGCCTCCGCCGAAGCCGGCCTGGCAGCCCGCGTGGTGGAAGCCACCAAGCAGCTCGGTTCGGCCGGAAAGACCTTCTAGATGTCGGACGAGTTCCGCCGCAACCTGATGGGGCCGGAGCCCACGCTCCTGCCTGCCGAAACCGAGGTGAACGGGCAGCTGGAGGCCGGGCACGAGGCCCTGGACCTGGTGGAAAGGCACCCCACGTCCTCACTGTTGTGGGCGATCCTGGCCGAGGAAGCGTGGGCCGAGGGGCGCACCATCGACTCCTACGCCTACGCCCGGGTGGGCTACCACCGCGGACTGGACGCGCTTCGCCGCAACGGGTGGCGCGGCGTAGGCCCCATCCCGTGGGAGCACGAGCCGAACCGTGGATTCCTGCGTGCCCTCTACTCCCTGGGCCGGGCGTCCTCCGCCATCGGCGAGGCCGACGAGCCGGAGCGGATCGAAAAGTTCCTCAACGACTCGGACCCCACAGCGAAGGCAGCCATCGAGGCGAAGTAGCAAGCTTGGATTAAAGCGCGACGACGGGTGGTTACCTTTCCTGGAAAGGTAACCACCCGTCGTCGTTCGTTCGTTTATGGCTTGGCGATGCCTGTGCGGGCCATGGCATCGGCGTAGGCCGCGCGCATGTCCTCGAGGTATTCCTCCTGGCGCGCCGGGGAACCGGCGAAGGCGCGGCCGCTCAGCGACCGGACCTTGTAGGTCTTCAGGCCGCGGCGCCAGAGCAGGGGCACCTCCGTCTTCAGCAGGAGGTTGGCCAGGCGGTTGGCTTCAGTGCCGTGCGCCACGATCACGGAGGCGCGGGGGACCAGGGCGAGGAACTTCAGCAGCGGCTTCAGGCCAGCCTGGATCTGGTCCGGAGTGAACTTGCCGTTGACTTCGCCGGGGATGTGCCAGGGGTGGACGTTCCACGGCATCACGAACTCGGGGCGCAGCCCCAGCTTCCACTGGAGCCCCAGCATTCGGGTCGCGGCGTCCTGGTCCCCGGCAGTGATGAAGCCGGACGGGTCCGCCTCGCCGATGTTGGAGAACAGACTGATGATGCGGCATTCCTCAACGTCGTGCATCGGGTCCACATAGGGCACCACGGTTCCGGGCTTGGCCTCCTGCAGGGAATCACACAGTTCATTGACGGCGGCAACGCTGGGTTCGTAGCGGCGGCTCATGAGCTGTTCGTGGAATGTTTCTGGGGCCAGGGCTGTCATGAAGTGCTGGTTCTCCTGCGGGGATTGATATTGCTTCCACCGGTGAAAATGGGCGCGCGGCGGCGCGGATCATCAACGGCGGTTAGTTGGGGTGGGCCGATTCCTGGTCGGCCTCTGCCAGTTTACCAAGCCCGGGGAAACGAAACGCCGGCCGCCCCTTCCGGTGATGGAAGGCACAGCCGGCGCAGCGGTACGACGGACTACCAGAGGCGGCTGGTGGCGCGGCGAGCACCCTCGCCGAGGGCCTCCAGCTTGGCGAAGGCGATCTGTGGGTGCACCCTGCCGCCCAGGCCGCAGTCGGTGGAGGCAATGACATTTTCGCGGCCCACGACGTCGGCAAAGCGGACAATGCGGTCAGCCACCAGGTCGGGGTGTTCCACCACGTTGGTGGCATGCGACACGACGCCCGGGATGATGACCTTGCCCTCGGGGAGCTTGGTGTCCTCCCATACACGCCATTCGTGTTCGTGGCGGACGTTGGCTGCCTCGAAGGAGTATGCGCCCGCGTTGACCTGCAGCACCGAGCCGATGATGTCGGCGAAAGGGATGTCCGTGGTGTGCGGGCCGTGCCAGGAACCCCAGCAGACATGCAGCCGGATCTGTTCCTGGGGCAGGTCCCGGAGGGCCCAGTTGGTGGCCTCGACGCGCAGCTGGATGAACTTCAGGTAGTCCTCCAGGCTGGGCTCGGGATTGATCTGGTCCCAGCTCTCGGCCAGGGACGGATCGTCGAGCTGCACGGTGAGGCCGGCGTCGACGATGGCCTTGTATTCCTCCCGCATGGCATCGGCACAGGCGTAGACAAGTTCCTCATCGGACTTGTAGTACTCGTTGGCCACGCGGGCACACGAGCCGGGAGAGAGGGATGCCACGAAGCCGTCCGACAACCCGGCGGCGGCGAGGCCGGTCTTCAGGTTCTTGATGTCCGATGCCACCAGGTCCTGGCCCGTGTAGGTCAGGGGTCCGGCGATCTTGGGCTGGGTCACGCTCTTGCGGTGGGACAGGATGCCCGAGGACGGGTCGTTGTAGGCCTCGTTGAACGCCTGCCGGTCGCGCCTGTCGGGGAAGGAGGTCAGGACAATGTTGCCGGGGGAGGAGCGGTGCACCTGGGCATCGGCCCAGCGGTCCACATTGGTTGGCTCCAGGCCGCCCAGCCGTGCGAAGGAGTAGTTCCACCAGGCGCCATAGTCCACGGAGTTGGCCATCGTGTGCCCGTATTCGCCGTCGTTGGGAATGTCGATCCCGAGGTCCTTCTGGCGCCGGACCACGTCCACCACGGAGGTTTCCAGGAGGTCCAGGAATTCAGGGGTGACGCCGTCGGTTTCCTTGGCGGCATTGGCCGCGATGAGTTCCGGGGTGCGGGGCAACGATCCGGCGTGGGTGACGCGGATGTGGTCGGTGTTCAGGGGCATGCTGGAATCTTCCTTTCCATCGGTCCTGGCAGTAGCACCTTCGGTCCGGCAGGAATCCTGCTGGACCGTGGTTGCTGCGGCGTCATCGAGCCAGGTCTCTCGGCCGCTCCGGATGGTTCACTCTCACTAAATCGGGAGACCCACCTTGGGGCAAGTCCGTGCCGCTTTATGTCGCGGCCCGCTGCCCGGCTGCTTCCCTGCCCTTGCCCGGCGGGCAGCAGCATACTTACAGACTTTGTCCAGCTTGTTGACAGGTTTCGTTAAGCTTGGTTGGGTGAGGTCACATGCCACCGCCGCAACGGAGCTGGCCGGTGGCGCCCCGATGCACTCGAAAGAGGTAACGCACTGTGAAGAAATCCCTGGCAAATTTCAGGACCCTCGCCGCCTCCGGAGCCCTGGCGCTGGCCGTCGTCGCAGGTCCCGCCCCGCTGGCACACGCTGTGGGCGAAGGCCCCAATTACGACGGCAACGGCCAGATCACCACCTCCAAGCTCGCCACGTACGAACAGATGGTCTCGTTCCTGAAGGACCAGGACGCCCGCCAGCCGGCAATGGAGCTGGAGGTCATCGGGCAAACGGTCAAGGGGCGCGACATCCACCTGGTCAAGTACATTTCGGACCCCGCCAAGCCCACCATTCTGTACCTGACCCAGCAGCACGGCAACGAGCAGCTCACCACCGAGGGCGCCATGGAGTTCATCAAGCACCTGGGGGCCGGTAAATCCGCTGACATCCTCAAAGGCGTGAACATCCTGGTGGTGCCCATGCTCAATGCGGACGGGGCCATGGGGGACGTGAACTTCTCCCTGGAAAACTACCTTGCCAAGGGGGACCGCAACCTCACCCGCTACAACGCCGAGGGCGTGGACCTGAACCGCGACCATGTGGCCAAGGTCCAGCCGGAGACCCAGGCGCTGCACAACAAGGTCATGCGCAAGTACCGGATCGACTACATGATCGACCTGCACCACCAGGGCACCCGGGCCGAGCGTGACGGCAAGCTGGTATCCGGCTCCATCCTGTACCCCACCACCCCCAACGCCGACCCCGCCGTCGTCGAAAAATCAAAGCAGCTTGGCGCCGTGGTCTTCAACAACGTCGACTCCACCGGCTGGGGACACCTGGGCAAGTACCAGGGCGGCAGCGCCGAAACCATCAGCCGAAACGGCATCTCCGTGGAGTACGGCATCGCCACCCTGCTCTTCGAGATGCGCGGCATGTCGGACCACTACCTGGACGGCTATGCTCTCGGGCAGCGCAGCAACGGCTACCTGATCAAGCAGACTGTCACCACGCTGACCTCCACGGCCGCAGCCATCGCGGACGGGTCCATTGCCGACGCCGACACCTCCTTCTGGAACACACTCGCCGAACAGACGTCCCGCCCCGCCGGGGAGGCTGAGGACGAATAGGCGGCACCGCCCGCCGCGGCCTTTTGGCAGAAACGGCCGCGGCGGGCCACAACAGTGGACGAAGTGCCCTATCGGCTAAACTTGGGTGGTAAGAGCCCCGGAACTCTTGCTTCGCTGCGCCGTGCTGCGGCTGTGCGAAGGCCGGTCTGTTCGGGGCATTCTCATGAACGGCGCTGCATCGGCCTGCCACCTGGTGGCCGGGCCCGGGCAGCCCGAACGAATGGGGGAGGATCCCATGCCAGCAATTGTGATCGTAGGAGCCCAGTGGGGCGACGAAGGAAAAGGCAAGGCCACCGACCTGCTGGGCGGCCGTGTTGACTACGTCGTCAAGCCCAACGGCGGCAACAACGCCGGGCACACCGTCGTCGTAGGCGGTGAAAAGTACGAACTCAAGCTTCTGCCGGCCGGCATTCTCAGCCCCAACGCCGTTCCCATCATCGGCAACGGCTGCGTGGTGAACCTGGAGGCCCTCTTCCAGGAAATCGACGGACTCCAGGCGCGTGGCGCCGACACCTCAAAGCTGCGGGTCTCCGCCAACGCCCACCTGGTGGCGCCGTACCACCAGGTGCTGGACAAGGTAACTGAACGCTTCCTGGGCAGCCGGGCCATTGGCACCACCGGCCGCGGCATCGGCCCTGCCTACATGGACAAGGTTGCCCGGCTGGGCATCCGCGTCCAGGATGTCTTTGACGAATCGATCCTCCGCCAGAAGGTGGAAGGCTCGCTGCGGCAGAAGAACGAACTCCTGGTCAAGGTCTACAACCGCCGCGGTGTGGTGGTGGACGAGATCGTGGAGTACTTCCTGTCCTTCGCCGAGCGGCTCCGCCCGCTGGTCATCGACAGCACCCTGGTCCTGAACTCCGCGCTGGATGAGGGCAAGGTAGTCCTGATGGAGGGCGGCCAGGCAACCTTCCTGGACGTGGACCACGGCACCTACCCGTTCGTGACCTCCTCCAACCCCACCGCCGGCGGTGCCTCCGTGGGCTCCGGCATCGGCCCTACCCGGATCTCCCGCTCCATCGGCATCATCAAGGCCTACACCACCCGCGTTGGTGCCGGCCCATTCCCCACGGAACTCTTCGATGAGATGGGCATGTACCTGCAGAAGACCGGCGGCGAATTTGGCGTCAACACCGGACGCCCGCGCCGCTGTGGCTGGTACGATGCGGTCCTGGCGCGGCACGCCTCCCGCGTAAACGGCTTCACTGACTACTTCGTCACCAAGCTGGACGTGCTCACCGGCATCGAGCAGATTCCGGTATGTGTCGCCTACGACGTGGACGGTGTCCGGCACGACGAAATGCCCATGACGCAGACCGAGTTCCACCACGCGAAGCCCATCTTCGAGTACTTCGACGGCTGGACCGAGGACATCACCGGAGCCCGGACGCTGGCAGACCTGCCGGAGAACGCGCGCAACTACGTGCTGGCCCTGGAAAAGCTTTCCGGAACCCGGTTCTCCGCCATCGGCGTTGGCCCGGACCGGGACCAGACCATCGTGGTGAACGACCTCATCAAGGACTAGATTTTGTGGGCCCACGCCCGCGGGTTCCCTGGCCGCGTTTGCGGGGCTGGGGAGCGGGTGGGGACTACGACGGCGGCAGGCCACCTTCGCAGGTGGCCTGCCGCTTGTTTTTGGCAGCCGGAAAGCGAATTTACACAGGCTTAACGCGCACGGTCTTGTGAGGCTTCCGGTGCCGCCGCCAGACTCGTCTGTACCACCTGGTGCCCAAGGAAGGATCGTCATGGCCGGAAAATTTGAAGCATTCATCGACGCTGATTCGTTCTTCAGGTTCCGGCTCCTGGCTCCGGACGGGGCCGTGATCGCCGTCTCGGGCCCGTTCGAGGACAAAGCCGCCGTGGTGGCCGGGATAGCCGCGGTTCGCGAATGTGCCGGAACCGGCCTGGTCACCGATCTCTGTCCCGCGGGGGCCGTCTCCCGTTCCGCGCCTGTACCCGCTGCAGCTGCTGCCGCCATCCCGGTGGAGCTGCCCGCCGCCGTCGTACCTGTATGCAGCGAGGAGCGCACGCCCGCCCTGGCGCACGCCTTCGTGCCGGCAGTGGCACCCCGCCGGCACGCCATTGTGCCCCGGTGGACCAGGACAGCTACCCGCTGAAAATGATTTCCAACTTTTTTTGAAGAAGGCGTAACCCTCCGGGCGGCCGGAGCGATTACCTCTATGAAGCGCCGGTCTGGAACCTGTCCCCCATCACGTTCCAGACCGGCTCTTTTGTCTTTCCGCAAGGGTGGCTGCCAGGCTGCGCCCGTCGCTGGCCGCGGGCCGTGGCGCTTCTGGCTGCGCGGTTACTGGAGGGTAGACTAGGCGCAGCGTTCCGGATGTACTGAACGCTTGCCTTGCCACCGCCCTTCTTGACGGAAAGCACCACGTCAGTGACCGATGCACAGACAGACGAGGCTCCGGACCGGCCAGAGTCCGGGACCGCTGCCTTCAGCCTGGTCTATAAGGCGTATGCATCACAGGTTCTGGGCTATCTCACGGCCCGGGGAGTCGAGGATCCGGAGGCCGCCATGCAGGAAGTGTTCCTGTCCGTGTTGCCACGGCTCGGTACCGTGCGCGGAGGGGAGTCCGGGCTGCGGACCTTCATCTTCTCTGTTGCCCACGCCCGGATGGTGGATGACCACCGCCGCCAGAGCCGTACTCCGGCCAAGCTGCCCTTCGAGCCCGAGCTGGACCGGCGCGAGGACATGTCGGCGGAGAAGGAAGCACTGCAGCGCATCGCACCCCGGGAAGTCCTCAGGATGTTGGACGGGCTGCCCCGGGACCAGCGGGACGTCCTGTCGCTGCGCCTGGTGGGTGGCCTCACGGTGGAACAGACGGCGGAGACCATGGAAAAGAGCGCTGGTTCGGTCAAGCAGCTTCAGCGGCGCGCATTGCTGAAACTCCGGGAACTTGCCGCAGTGAAGGAGTACCTCGCGCCATGACGCCTGCCCCGGATGACCTTGCCGCCCTCGTCGATGACATGCTGCTGGATGTCGGCTTCGAACAGGACGCGGACCTTCGCGGCGCCCTCCATTCGCTGGGTGCCCTCGCGTCCCTTCCCACGCCCGAGCCCACCGGGGAGCTCGCTGCACTGCTCACGGCTGCCGGGCCCGCCCGGGGGGAGGACCCCGTACCTGCCGGCGCACTCGATGCCGCAGGCAGGCAGCCTGGAGAACGCGAAGCTGACCAGGACGATGGACCGCCCGCCGATGAGCTGGCGCGCCGCCGCCGTCGCAGGCACCGCCCCACCACGCTGGGGCTGGTGCTGGTGGCCGGCATGGGGCTGGGAGTTGGCGGGGTAGCCGCCAGCTCGGCACCTCCCGGGAACAGCCCCGTGGAGCAGCTGCTGGCGGATTTGTCGCCCTGGAACAGTTCGGTGGGCGAGCCGTCGGCCGCCGGCTACGGCTACCGTGCTCCCAGGGTGGCTTCCGATGGGGAACTTGCCGCCGCCGGCCCGGAGGCGGCGGCGGGCGGGGCCACCGACGCGGCCAACCTCGCCTCCCGCCTCCTGCCCGACCAGGCCGGAGCTTCCCGGCACACAGGGCATGCGCACACTGGCACGCCGCTCTGCGCCGGTCCCGTCAAGCACGAAGCAGCCGGCGGGATGTGTCTGCCTGCGGGGGCAGGGCCTGCCACGCAGGGCAACGGAGCTGGCCGCGGCACGGAGAACCAAGGAACTGCGGCGGAAGAGCCGGCAGGACCGGCCGCCGCGAACCAGGGGAAGGCGGGCACACCCGCGCCGGATAATGCGCCCGCAGCGGCGGGTGCGGCTGGCGGGCCAGCGAAACCCACTGCCGGAGTGGTCCAGGGCCAGGCAGGTTCCCAGGGCACGGGGCAGGGAAACGGCCCCCGGCCCACGTCTCCGGCGAAATAGCCAAAACACGGCAACAGCGGGCCCGTTAAACGGACCCGCTGTTGTTTTCTTCAGCGGCGGTCAGGCGATGACCTGGCGTTTGGAGGAAATCACGCCGGTATCGAAACCGGCCAGATGGAGGCCGCCGTGGAAGCGCGCGTGCTCGATCTTCACGCAGCGGTCCATCACCACGTTGAGCCCTGCGGCTTCCGCGCCTGCCGCGACGCCTTCATGCCAGGAGCCCAGCTGCAGCCAGAGTGTTTTGGCGCCGGCGGCCACTGCCTCGTCAAGGACGCCGGGAAGGTCGTCGTGCTTGCGGAACACGTCAACGATGTCCGGGCTTTCCGGCAGGTCCGCCAGGGATGCATACGTGGGCTGGCCCAGGATCTCCTTCACCACCGGGTTCACGAAGTACACCTTGTAGCGGGTGGAGGAGAGCAGGTACGTGGCCACGAAGTAGCTGGCCCGGGACGGTTTGTCGGAAGCCCCGACAATGGCGATGGATTTCGCCTGCCGGAGCAACGCCAGCCGCTCCGGTGCTGACGGGCCGGACCAGGTGCGTTCGGCGGTGCTCATGCGTTTGCTCCGATCGTGCAGGCGTCTGCGGGTTCTTCGACCACAATGGCGTCCCGGGCCGCGGCGTTGGAGGCTTCGGCGAGTGCCTGGTCCAGGTCCCACAGAATGTCCTCGATGTCCTCAAGGCCCACCGAGATGCGGACCAGGTCCTCCGGCACGCCCGCGGATTCCAGCTGTGCCGCACTGAGCTGCTGGTGGGTGGTGGAGCCGGGGTGGATCACCAGGGTGCGGGAGTCACCCACGTTGGCCAGGTGGGAAGCCAGCTGCAGGGATTCGATGAACTTCTGCCCCGCGGCGCGCCCACCCTTCACCCCGAAGGAGAAGACTGATCCGGGGCCCAGCGGCAGGTACTTCTTGGCCCGCTCGAAGTGCGGGTGGGAGGGCAGGCCGGAGTAGTTGACATAGGCCACCCGGTCATCGTTTGCCAGCCACTCGGCCACGGCCCGCGCGTTCTTCAGGTGCTCGTCGAGCCGCTGCGGCAGTGTCTCAACGCCTTGGAGCAGCTGGAACGCGGACTGCGGCGACAGCGCCGGGCCGATGTCGCGCAGCTGCTCGCTGCGCAGCTTGGTGAGGAAGCCGTACTCGCCGAAGTTGCCCCACCAGGAGACGTTGCCGTAGGAAGCCACGGGCTCGGTCATGGTGGGGAACTTGCCGTTGCCCCAGTTGAACCGGCCGCTTTCCACCACCACGCCGCCCAGGGTGGTGCCGTGGCCGCCCAGGAACTTCGTGGCGGAGTGGATCACGATGTCGGCGCCGTGCTCGATGGGCCGCACCAGGTACGGCGTGCTCAAGGTGGCGTCGACCACCAGGGGGATGCCGGCGTCGCGTGCCACCTTGGCCAGCCCCGCCAGGTCCTGGACCTCCGACGACGGGTTGGCCACCACCTCCACGAAGATGGCCTTGGTGTTGTCGCGGACTGCAGCGGCGTAGTCTGCAGGGTCGGTCCCGGTGACGAAGGTGGTGTCGACGCCGAACCGGCGAAGGGTTACATCGAGCTGGGTCACGGTGCCGCCATACAGCTGGGAGGCTGCCACGATGTGGTCGCCGGCCTGGGTGAGGGCGGCGAACGTGATGAACTCAGCGGCCATGCCCGAGGACGTGGCCACTGCGCCGATGCCGCCTTCGAGGGATGCGATGCGCTCCTCGAACGCCGCGACCGTGGGGTTGCCGATGCGGGAGTAGATGTTGCCGTACTTCTGGAGGGCGAACAGGTTGGCGGCGTCGTTGGTGTCCTTGAAGACGAAGGACGTGGTCTGGTAGATGGGTACGGCGCGGGCGCCGTGCTCGGCGTCGGGGGTGCCCCCGGCGTGCAGGGCGCGGGTGCGGAAACCGAAGGCGCGTTCAGCCATTACGCGTTCACCAAACCGGTGGTTGGGCTTGCCGGAACTCCTGAGAGGTCCAGTTCCGTGCCGTTCTTGCGGGCCAGGTCGGCCTCGAGCTCGCGGACGATCGGCAGGATGTCCCGTCCGAACGCCGCCACCTCCTCCTGGAAGTGCAGGTAGCCGGTGAGGAACAGGTTCACGCCGATCTTCTTGTACTCCACGATTCGCCCGGCAATCTGCTCGGGGGTGCCGATGAGCTGGGTCTTGAACCCGTCGTTGTACTGGACCAGGTCCTCGAAGGTGGAGTCAGCCCACATGCCCTTGCCGTCCTTGGTGGAGGCGCCGGCTTCCTGCACGGCGTCGCGGAAGCCCTGGACGGCGGGTTTGTGCGCTTTTTCCACGATCTCGCGCAGGGTGTCCCGGGCTTCCTTTTCGGAGTCGCGGGCGATGACGAACCCGTTGAGGCCGAACCGGGGAGCGGCCAGCGGGCCTCCGGCGCCGCGGCCGGTTTCGCCGGCAGCGGCCACCACTCCGGCGATGTTGTCCTTGAAACCCTCAAGGTCTTTGCCGTTGGAGAAGTACCAGTCCGCCACGCGGCCCGCGGTGGCCTGGGCCGCCGTCGAGTTTCCGCCGAAGAAGATCTCCGGGTGGGCGCGGCCCGGGACGTCCACAGGGGCCGGGTTCAGGGTGAAATCGGTGATGTTGTAGTACTTGCCGGACTGGCTGTACTCCTTTTCGGTCCACAGCCCGCGCAGGACGTTGATGAATTCCTCGGTGCGGACGTAGCGCTCGTCGTGCTCCAGCCACTCCAGGCCGAAGTTGGTGAACTCGCTCTTCAGCCAGCCGGAGACGATGTTCACGGCGGCGCGGCCGTTGGAGATGTGGTCGGCTGTGATGATGTACTTCGCCAGCACGCCGGGGTGCCACATTCCCGGGTGGACTGCGGCGATGACCTTCAGGCGCTCCGTGGCGGCCAGCAGTGCAAGGCTGAACGAGGTGGCCTCGTGCTGCTTGTCCGCGCCGTAGGAGGCGGCGTACCGGGTTTGGGTCAGGGCGTATTCGAAGCCGGATTCCTCGGCGATGCGCGCCAGCTTCT
This sequence comes from Pseudarthrobacter niigatensis, assembly GCF_030812615.1. Taxonomy (NCBI): domain Bacteria; kingdom Bacillati; phylum Actinomycetota; class Actinomycetes; order Micrococcales; family Micrococcaceae; genus Pseudarthrobacter; species Pseudarthrobacter niigatensis. The sequence continues at coordinate 105,317 of NZ_JAUSTB010000007.1, forward strand.
TGTTGTAGTCGAAGTCCCAGCCGGTGCGCTGCACGATGGTGGATACCACCAGGCCGCCGGAAACGTTGGGCACCCAGTAGGCGAACTTGAGGGGCTCGGAGAGACGTGCGACGTTGCTGATGTCTGTCATGATTCTTCCTTCGTTAGGGCCCGCTGGCGCAGGACGTCCTGGATGCCGGCGATGGCCGGTTCGTTCTGGAGTGAGGTGGTGTCGCCCAGGGTTGTTCCTTCGAACAGTTGGGTGAGCAGCCGGCGCATGATTTTGCCGCTGCGGGTCTTGGGAACGTCGGGAACCACGACGACGTCGCGCGGCTTGGCGATGGGGCCGATCTCCTTGGCGACGTGGTTCCGGAGCTCGTCGAGGCAGTCGGCCGGGGCCCCGGCCTTCAGGACGACGAAGGCAACCACGGCATGGCCGGTCTTCGGATCCGCTACCGGGCAGACTCCGGCCTCCACGACGTCCGGGTGCGACACCAGGGCGGATTCGATCTCGATGGTGGAGAGCAGGTGTCCGGAGACGTTCAGGGTGTCATCCACGCGGCCCAGGATCCAAATGTCACCGTCGGCATCGTACTTGGCGCCGTCGCCGGCCAGGAACCAGCCCCGGTCCGCGTACTTGCTCCAGTAGGAATCGAAGTAGCGCCGTGGGTTTCCCCAGACGGTGCGGGCAATGGCGGGCCCGGGGGAGTCAACCACGATGTTTCCCTGGACGCCCGGGGCCACGTTATTGCCGCCGTCGTCCACGATCCTGGTGCTGACCCCCGGCAGCGGCCGTGCGGCGCAGCCGGGCTTGAAACTTGTGTCCGTAGGCGCGGGGGAGAGGATGGTGGCGCCGGTTTCGGACTGCCACCACGTGTCCACCACGGGTGCGGTGCCGGCGCCCACGTTCTCCCGCAGCCAGCGCCAGGCCTCCGGGTTGACCGCTTCGCCCACGGTGCCGAGCAGGCGGATGGAGGACAGGTCATAGGTGTCCGGCACGCCGTCCGGGAACCAGCCCATAAGGGACCTGACCAGGGTGGGCGCGGTGTAGTACTGCGTCACGCCGTAGCGTTCGATAATTTCGAAATGCCGGCCCGGGTGGGGCGTGTTCGGGGTGCCCTCGAAGATGACCTGCGTGGCGCCGTTGGACAGCGGCCCGTAGATCTCGTAAGTGTGCGCCGTAACCCAGGCGAGATCGGCCGTGCACCAGTGCACATCGCGGTCCCGGAGCGCGGGGTCCGGGTTGCTGAACAGGTGCTCGAAACTCCACGACGCCTGCGTCAGGTAGCCGCCGGAGGTGTGCACCAGCCCCTTGGGCTTCCCGGTGGTCCCGGACGTGTACATGATGAACAGCGGCGTCTCGGCGTCGAACGCCTCCGGTTCGTGGACGTCCGCGGAGCTCCCGACGGCGTCATGCCACCAGACGTCGCGGCCGTCCGTCATGGGCACGGACGCGAGCTGGTCGGCAGGGGTGGTGCGGTTGACCACCAGGACGTGCTCGATGGCGTTGTCACCGGATACGGCCGCGTCGGCGTTGTCCTTGACGGGAACGGCGACGCCGCGGCGGAACTGGCCGTCCGTAGTGACCAGGAGCTTGGCACCCGTGTCCTCCACCCGGAACTTCAGCGCTTCGGCGGAAAAACCACCAAACACCAGGGAGTGGATGGCGCCGATCCGGGCCACGGCGAGCGTGATGATGATGGTCTCGGGGATGACCGGGAGGTAAATGACCACGCGGTCGCCCTTGGTGATGCCCAGGGCCAGGAGGGCATTGGCGGCCTTGGCCACCTCTCGTTGGAGTTCGGCGTACGTGATGGATCTGCGGTCGCCCGGCTCGCCTTCGAAGTGGAGGGCCACCTTGTTTCCGCGGCCGGCCGCGACGTGGCGGTCCACGCAGTTGGCCGCCACGTTGAGCCGGCCGCCTTCAAACCAGGTGATTTCCGGTCCCCGGCCGGCTCCAGGGTCCGACGGATTCCAGCGGTGCGCCGCGTGCCACGGGGTATCCCAGTCCAGGCGCAGCGCCTGCTGTTCCCAGAAGGCAACGTTGTCCGGGTGCACACCCGCGTTCAGGTACATCGTTTCGGTGGTGCTCACGCCCATCGTTTCACTCCATCGGTCCTGGCGGTAGCACCCTGTGGAGGCAGCCCTCCGGAACGGTCAGTTCCGGATAACAGTGGCTGCGGTCCTTGCTATCGCCGGGGCGTTGGGGGCCGTCCGGCGACCAGGGTTGCTGCGGCGTCATCGATCCAGGTCTCTCGGCCGCTCGGGATGGTCAAAGACCACTACACCCCAGTGAATCGGCAAGAGCAAACCCTTGAGTCTGCCGCGTAATATTCGTTCATGACGCCCATTAGTGCCGTGAATCATTCTTTTATTCGACGCGCTGTGAGTTCAGGTAGGGAGCGTAGTCTGAACCCATGGGCCACACTAACGATCCTGCAGTCATTGAACGGCTTATGCGAACCAAGGGCCGATGGGCCATTGTGGGCCTGACCACCAATGAGTGGCGCTCAGCCTATGATGTTTCGCTGTTGATCCGCGACCGGCTGGGCATGGACATCATCCCCGTCAACCTGCCAGGGGATCCGGTCCACGGCGAACCGGGGTACCGCACCCTGGCGGACATTCCGGCGGAAAAGCGGCCCATCGACGTCGTGGATTGCTTTGTGAATTCACAGAAGGTGGGCAGCGTGGTTGACCAGGCCATTGCTGTGGGTGCCAAGGCTGTGTGGCTGCAACTGGGCGTTATTGACGAAGCGGCGGCGGAGCGCGCCAAGGCGGCCGGCCTCGATGTGGTGATGAACGCCTGCCCCGCCCAGGTTGCTTGGAAATATGGGCTTTAGGGCTCCCCCGGCTGCTTCAGCAATTCCGGATAGTGCCGTTCGGTGACGTCCGGGTGCGCGCGCATGCGCCCTTTAAGCATGTTCAGGCCGAAGGATGCCAGCAGCGGGTTGGCGGGATCGTCCGTTATCCCGCGGGCCGCCGCTTTCAGTTCAGGCGCAAGGGGAACGGGCTCGATGACAGCGTCCAGCCGTGGTGACCAGAAGAACGGCACCGAGTAGCGGTCCACGCCCGGTGGTGGGGCCTGGACACGGTGGATGGTGGCCGCCAGGTAACCCTCGGTGGCCACTTCCAGCATCTCACCCAGGTTCACCACCAGCGCACCCGGCAGGGGCTCCACCGGCAGCCATTCGCTGGTACCCGGCGGCAGGACCTCAAGGCCGCCTACGCCGTCCTGCAGCAGGAGCGTCACGAACCCGTAATCGGCGTGGGAGCCGACGCCCTGGTCGCCGGCTTCTTCCACGACACCACCCACGTAGTGCACCAGCTTGCCCATCCACGCCGGGGTGTCCCGGAAGGGTTCATCAAAGTAGTCCTCCGGCAACTGGAGCGAAACCGCGATGGCCCGCAGCAGTTCCATCCCTACCTCTGACATGAGGTCAGCCCACTCCATGGCGGCGGGCTTGAGTGGGGGGAACGCTTCGTCGGGCCAGAGGTTTGGCCCCTGCAGCAGCCAGTAGGGCTGGTCCTCCGGGAAGTCCGGCACCGGTTCGCGCTCGGGGGAGTAGTCGATCTGCTCCCGCGCGTCCGCCCGGCCCTGGGTCACTTCGGTGCCCATGCGGGTGTAGCCGCGGAAGTGCGGGGACAGGCGGTTGTCCAGCTTCATCCGCTCGGCAAGGGGAAGGTTGAAGAACTGCCGCACAAGGTCCAGCAACTCTTCAGCCTGGCCGGGTCGCCCGCCGTAGCCGGTGATTTGGAAGAAGCCCACGTCATGGGTGGCATGCCGCAGCTGCTCGATGAATTCCGGGCTGAAGGATCCGTAGGGCTGCCGTGCGGAACTCAGATCCAGAACAGGAATGGCTCCCTGGTCGCGTGACATCCTCGCAGACTAGCACCGTACCCGCCTGCTTTATAGGCTTCCTTCATGGACCCCAACGAGCTGCGGACAATCTGCCTTTCGTTTCCCGGCGCCTACGAGGATTTTCCGTTCGGACCGGAAACGTCGGTCTTCAAAGTGCGGTCCCGCATCGCCGGGGGCGCCCGCCACGAGGCGAAGCTGTTTGCCCTGTCATCCATGGACGAGGACGACTTCTACGTGAACCTGAAGTGCGAACCGGCCCTTGCCGTGCAGCTGCGGGCAGTGCATCCGGCGATTACCGGCGCGTGGCACATGAACAAGACCCACTGGAACGGTGTCCGCCTTGACGGATCGCTGCCGGACGGGATGGTCCGGGACATGGTGGAGGACTCGTACGACCTGGTGGTGGCAGGCTTGAGCCGGAAGCAGCAGGAGCAACTGGGGTGGGCACGCCTCGGGAAGGCAGGCAGCAGTGACTGACAAGGCAACTGCCCGGCTCGAATACCCGGGAGTGGGAAGCACCGAAGAAGGGAGTGCCCCCGAAGGATACGACCGTGTCCTGCAGGAGGTCCGCCTGGGCACCGGGCTGGATACCTACCGGCGCGTGGCGGACGGCATCCTCGCCTGGGAACTGCAGCGGCGGGCGGGGCTCCGGGTCCGGGCCGACTCGCCCCGGGCTGTGCCGGGGGCACACGTGGTGAGCGGATTCGGCGTCGGGCCCTTCCGCCTGCCGGCACCCTGCCAGGTCGTGTGGGTCCATGATCCGGTGCCAGGCGGCATCCCGCAGTCCGCCGGTTTCGGCTATGGCACTTTGCCCGGCCACCCTGCCCGCGGGGAGGAATCCTTTGAAGTGGAGATCGACGGCCAGGCGGAGGTGTGGCTGCGGATCCAGGCCTTCAGCAGGCCCGCCAACTGGTTCTACGCCGCCGGCGGACTGGTGACCCGCGCGGCGCAGCGCTACGTTACTTCCCGGTACATTGAAGGGGCACGCAGTCTCGCCGCGGAAGGAAAATCCCAGTGATCTTTATTGTCGTCAAGTTCAAGGTCAAGCCCGAGTGGTCCGAGCGCTGGCCGGAGCTCGTGGCAGACTTCACCGAAGCCACCCGCAAGGAACCGGGCAATCTCTGGTTCGACTGGTCCCGCAGCCTGGACGACCCCAACGAATACGTCCTGGTGGAAGCTTTCCAGGATGACGCCGCCGGCGACCACGTGAACAGCGACCACTTCAAGAAAGCCATGGCGGACATGCCCCAGGCCCTCGTTGAGACGCCGAAGATCATCAGCCGGCAGCTCGACGGCGAAGGCTGGGACCTCATGGGCGAACTCACCATCGGCTAGGGACTGCCATGTGGATCGGCTGGACCGAGTTCGACATCCTCCTTGGCGACGTGCACAGCCTTAAGGAGAAACGTTCCGTGGTCCGGCCGCTCCTGGCCGAACTCAAGCGCCGGTTCGAGGTGTCCGTAGCGGAGGTGGGGGACCACAGCCACTACCGGCGCACCCGGCTTGGCGTTGGCCTGGTGGCAGCGGACCGGGCGCACATCGTAGAGGTGCTCGCCGCCGTCGAACGCTTCGTGGCCGGCCGCCCGGAGATCGAGCTGCTCAGTGCCCGCCAGCGCGAGCTCCACAGCGAGGACTGAACCGGTCCTTAAATGCGGACGGACACCCAAAGCCCTCTCTCTGGGCTCGAGTGTCCGTCCGCGTTCCGTGGGGCCTAGCCGAAGTACTTCGGCAGCGTCCCCTCGTGGGCTTCGCGGAGGGCGTCCAGGGACAGGCTCTCCACGCCATTGATGTCCAGGGTGCCGCTCGCCGCGTCCACCACACCAATGCGGGTGTGCGCGAAGCCGCGGGCGGTGCACATGTCCGTGAAGCGGATCTCCTCCGACCTCGGGACACCCACGATGGCGCGGCCCTGGGACTCGGAGAAGAGCGCCGTGAACAGGTCCACGCCGTCCCGGTCAACAACATCCTGAAGGGCAATCCGGGCACCCACGCCGTAGCGCAGCGAGGACTCCACCAGCGCAGCCGCCAGGCCGCCCTCGGAGAGGTCGTGCGCAGCGTCGATCATGCCGTCGCGGGAAGCGTTGATCAGGATCTCGCCCAGGGCGCGTTCTGCCTCGAGGTCCACCTTCGGCGGCTGGCCGCCCAAGTGGCCGCGCATGTTGGCCCATTCGGAACCGTCCAGCTCGGCGCCCGTGGTGCCCAGCAGGTAGATGGCCTGGCCGTCCTCGCGCCAGCCCGACGGCGTGCGCCGCGCGACGTCGTCGAGCTTACCCAGCACCGCCACCACGGGGGAGGGGTGGATGGGCGTGGTGCCCGTCTGGTTGTACAGCGAGACGTTGCCGCCGGTGACGGGGATGCCCAGCACCATGCAGGCGTCGGACAGGCCGCGGATGGCCTCGGCGAGCTGCCACATGACGTCCGGGTCCTCGGGGGAGCCGAAGTTCAGGCAGTCGCTGACGGCCATGGGGATGGCGCCCGCGGTGGCGACGTTGCGGTAGGCCTCGGCCAGTGCCAGCTGCGCGCCGTGGTACGGGTCCAGGTAGGTGTAGCGGCCGTTGGCATCGGTGGCCAGGGCAACGCCCAGGCCTGACTCCTCGTCAACGCGGACCACGCCGGCGTCGTCGGGGAACGCCATGGAGGTGTTGCCGCCGACGTAGCGGTCGTACTGGTTGGTGATCCAGGCCTTGGAGCACATGTTCGGTGACGCCACGAGCTCGGTGACGGCCGCAGCCAGCTCAGCAGGGGCGGCCGGACGGCCGGCGTCCTGCACCGAGCCAGTGAAGGTGTCCGCCTGCACGGCGTCCTGCCACTCGGGGCGGGCGAACGGGCGGTCGTAGACCGGGCCGTCGTGCGCCACGGTGCGGGGATCGACGTCGACAATCACGTCGCCTTCCCACGTGATGATCAGGCGGCCGGTATCCGTCACCTCGCCCAGCCAGGAGTACTCCACGGCCCACTTGTCCATGACGGCCTCGAACGCTTCCACGTTCTCCGGCGTGACCACGGCCATCATGCGCTCCTGCGACTCGGACATCAGGATCTCGCCCGGGGTCAGCGTGGGGTCGCGGAGCAGGACGGAGGTCAGCTCAACCTGCATGCCGCCGTCGCCATTGGATGCAAGCTCCGACGTGGCGCAGGAGATGCCTGCGGCGCCGAGGTCCTGGATGCCTTCCACCAGGGAGCCCTTGAAGAGCTCCAGGCAGCACTCGATGAGCACCTTCTCCGCGAAGGGATCGCCCACCTGGACGGCGGGGCGCTTGGAGGGCTTGGTGTCATCGAAGGACTCGGAGGCCAGCACGGAGGCGCCGCCGATTCCGTCGCCGCCGGTGCGTGCACCGAACAAAACCACCTTGTTGCCCTTGCCGGAGGCGTTGGCCAGGCGGATATCCTCGTGGCGCATGACGCCGACAGCCAGGGCGTTGACCAGCGGGTTGCCCTGGTAGACGGAGTCGAACACCATCTCGCCGCCGATGTTCGGCAGGCCCAGCGAATTGCCGTAGCCGCCGATGCCCGCCACGGCGCCGTGCATGACGCGGGCGGTGTCCGGATGGTCGATGGCGCCGAAGCGCAGCGGGTCCATGACGGCGACGGGACGGGCGCCCATGGAGATGATGTCGCGGACAATGCCGCCGATGCCGGTCGCGGCGCCCTGGTAGGGCTCAACGAACGACGGCGAGTTGTGCGATTCGATCTTGAAGGTCACGGCCCAGCCGTCCCCCAGGTTGGTCACGCCGGCGTTTTCGCCGATGCCCACCAGCATGTCCTTCTTCATTTTCTCGGTGACCTTCTGCCCGAACTGGCGCAGGTGGTTCTTGGAGGACTTGTAGGAGCAGTGCTCGCTCCACATAACGGAGTACATGGCCAGTTCGGCGCCGGTGGGGCGGCGGCCAAGGACCTTGACGATCTCGTCGAACTCGTTCTGCTTCAGGCCAAGTTCCGCCCAGGGCAGCTCGGTGTCCGGAGTCTTGGCGGCGTTCTCGACGGTGTCGATGTTGAACTTCTTGGTGGTTTCGGTGGTCACTTGTCGCCTCCCACAATCTTGTTCAGGACGGAGGTGAAGAAGCCGAGGCCGTCGGTGTCGGAACCGCCGATGCCATCGAGCGATTCGGGGCCGAAGCCCGGTTCCACGGCGTGCTCGGGGTGCGGCATGAGGCCCACCACGTTGCCTGCTGCGTTGGAGATACCGGCGATGTCGCGGCGGGAGCCGTTCGGGTTGAAGCCCACATAACGGAATACGACGCGGCCCTCGGCCTCAAGGGCGTCCAGGGTTTTCTCGTCAGCGATGTACTGGCCGTCCTGGTTCTTCAGCGGGATGGTGATTTCCTGGCCGGCCTGGTAGTCCAGCGTCCACGCGGTGTTGGTGTTCTCCACGCGCAGCACCTGGTCGCGGCAGAGGAACTTCAGGTGGTCGTTCTTGATCATCGAGCCGGGCAGCAGGTGCGATTCGGTGAGGATCTGGAACCCGTTGCAGATGCCCAGGACGGGCAGCTTGGCATCGGAGTTGGCGGCGTCGATGATCCTGGACATCAGCGGCGCGAAGCGGGCAATGGCGCCGGCGCGGAGGTAATCGCCGTAGGAGAAGCCGCCGGGAATCACGACGGCGTCCACGTCACCAAGTTCGGTGTCGCCGTGCCAGAGTTCGACGGCGGTGGCACCGGCGAGGCGCACGGCGCGGGCAGCGTCCCGGTCGTCAAGGGTGCCGGGGAAGGTGACGACGCCGATGCGGGCGCCGGCGAGGCGCGGTTCCGCCGCGACAGCGACAGCTTCGCCGATCAGGGGAAGTTCAGTCATCTCAGGCCTCGACGACCTCGACGTTGACGACGTCCTCGATCACGGGGTTGGACAGGAGGGTTTCGGCGGCGTCACGGGCCTGGGCCAGGATTTCCTCGGTCACCTCGCCGTCGACCGTCAGTTCGAAACGCTTGCCCTGGCGGACAGAGCTGAAGCTGGTGAAGCCCAGCCGGGGGAGAGCGCCAACGATTGCCTTCCCCTGGGGGTCCAGAATCTCGGGCTTGGGCATGACGTCAACAACGATCCGGGGCATCCGGCAACTCCTGTGCGTGAGCTTGGGTAAGGGCGCAGCGGAGTGGTGCCGTCTCACGCCGTACCGGTGTGTCGGGGGACATGGTGGACGGGCGCTCCGCGAGCTTGCCCTATCATTCTACCGGCACGGGCGCATCGCTTTGAATCCCCGCGGCCCCGGTGGGGGTGCCGCACAAAACGCCGGAGCATTCGAGGCGTATGGAGGTCTGGTTCTGGAGTTGCCGCAGGGCCTTCACTAGGATTGCTGGATGGCTGAGAATTCGAAGTCCGTGTTGTTGCCGATGGTCGCTGCTGCCGTGTTCGCCGGCCTGGGCCGCATGGTGTTCCAGAAGGTCAAGGCTGACCGCCTGGCCCGCGAGACGCGGGTGGCGGGCCCGGTGGATGAGAAGACCAGGCAATGGATCAGTGACGTGGTGCGGACTCCGCGGCATTAGCCCGCAGGCATCCTCCCACTCTGTAGCAGGGCGTCCTTCGGGGCGCCCTTTTGCGTGCCTGAGGTTACTGAGGCTTTAACCGCCGTATGACAGGCGAAAATTTTTCAAATGTGCTCTATGTCATATCGCGCTCTCAGTCTGTACCCTGTGAACAGTCTGGTCTCAGCTAATTACAAAACCTGTAATTCCCTCTGCAGTGCCAGTCATTCGGGGCGCCCACCACTCTGGGCGGCACATCGTGAAAGGGTTGCACGTGAAATCAACTGGAAAGAGCCCCTTGCGGGCTGGGGGACTCCGGAAGGCGGCCGCCCTGGCCGTCGGGTTGCCCCTGATCCTTAGCTCGCTGGCAGTGGGGCCCGCTTCGGCGGCGCCTGACGTCCAGGGCGCCGGACACGCTTCATCCGCCGCCAAGGACGGCCAGTTCAGGGACGGCAGGTACATCGTGGTACTCGCCGGCCCGGCTGCCGCGGCCTATGAAGGGGGAACTGACGGGCTGGGCGCTACCAAGCCGCAGCAGGGCAGGAAGCTCGACGCGGGCAGTCCCAACTACAAGGCCTACGACGCCCATCTGCGCAAGCAGCAGCGCGACGTTGCAGCTGCGCAGGGGGTCACTCCCGCCAAGCAGTACACCGCGGCCCTGAACGGGTTTACGGCGGAACTGACCGCGGCGCAGGCGGGAGCCCTGTCCAAGGACAAGCGCGTCCTGGTGGTTGCGCCCGACGTCGAGAACAAACCCGATTACACCACCACCGACTTCCTCAAGCTCACCGGTCCTGATGGGGCCTGGGCCAAGCAGTTCGGGGGCGAAGCCAACGCCGGCAAGGGCGTAGTGGTGGGCGTTATCGATTCGGGCTATGCCCCGGACAACCCCTTCCTTCAAGGGGAACCGGTGAAGGCCCTGCAGGGTGAGGCGCAGGTTGGCGTCCCCTACCGCACCGGCGACGGCAAAATTGCCATGCTGAAAGCGGACGGCACCACTTTCGAGGGTGAATGCCAGAAAGGACAGGGAACGGGGGCATCCTTCGACGGATCACTCTGCAATTCCAAGGTCATCGGGGCCCGGTACTTCGCGGATTCCTTCCTGCAGTACGTAACACCCGGCAACCGCGCCCCCGAAGAGCAGATCTCCCCCGTGGACGTGGGAAGCCACGGCACCCACACGGCCACCACTGCCGCCGGCAACGCCCATATCGAGCAGGTGATCGACGGGGCCAGCTTCGGCAAGAGCTCCGGTGTGGCGCCGGCCGCCAAGGTTTCGGTCTACAAGGTCTGCTGGGAAGACACGAACCCGGACACCGGCGGCTGCTACTCCTCCGCTTCGGTTGAGGCCGTGGACGCAGCCATCAAGGACGGCGTCGACGTCTTGAACTACTCCATTTCCGGAAACAACAACAGCACCACCGATCCCGTGGCGCTGGCCTTCCTGAACGCCGCCGCCGCCGGCATTTTTGTTTCTGCCTCGGCAGGAAATTCCGGTCCCACGGCCTCCACCGTCAACCACGCCTCGCCATGGCTGACCACGGTGGCCGCCGCAACCTTCCCCAGTGACCTGGTGGGCACGGTCAAGGTATCCGACGGATCGCTGTACCGCGGCGCATCCATCATGAAGTCCGAGCCGGCGGACAAGCCTGTGGTCCTGGCTGCTGCTGCCGCCGCGGCCGGTGCGGCCAACCCCAACCTCTGCGGCCCGGGCACACTTGACGCCGCCAAGGTGGCCGGCAAGGTTGTGGTCTGCGACCGCGGCGTGGTGGACCGGACCGCCAAGAGCCAGGAAGTCCTGGACAAGGGCGGCGTGGGCATGATCCTGGTGAACCTCACCAGCAGCTCCGAGGACGCCGACAACCACGCTGTTCCCACCGTCCACGTCAACGCGCCCAAGAGCCTGGAGCTGAAGGCCAAGCTCGAAGCGAATCCGGCACTGACGGTAAGTTTGGTCAAGGGCGACCTGACCGGACTTCCCCCGGCGCCGGCGCCCCAGATCGCGGGCTTCTCGTCCCGCGGGCCCACCCTCGCGTCCGGCGGTGACCTGCTCAAGCCTGATATCTCGGCCCCGGGCGTGAACGTCCTTGCCGGCGTCTCCACGATCGGCAACCATGGCGACCAGTTCGGATTCATGTCCGGCACGTCCATGGCCGCGCCGCACATCGCCGGTTTCGGTGCCCTGGTGCTCGGCAAGCAGCCGAAATGGTCGCCCGCCATGGTGAAGTCCGCCATGATGACCACCGCCTACCCGCTGGTGAACGCCGACGGCACGCCCAATACCGATCCCTTCCAGGGCGGCGCCGGCCACATCGACTCCACCCGTGTCCTTGATCCCGGGCTGGTCTACGATTCAGGCATCCAGGACTGGCTCGGCTTCCTCAACGGACAGGGCGTGGAAACGGGAGCGCCGCAGGCGGGCACCATCGCTGCCCGCGACCTCAATGTTCCCTCGGTTGCCCTGGGCAGCCTGGTGGGTGAGGTCCAGGTCAAGCGCAAGCTGACCGCGCTGGTCCCGGGCATGTACCGCCCCGAAGTGAACATGCCGGGCTTCAACGTCAACGTCGAACCCAAGGCATTGAACTTCGCCAAGGCCGGGCAGACCCGTGAAGTGACCCTCACCATCCGGAACGTCAGCGGCCCAGTGGGCAAGTTCAGCACCGGCAGCCTCACCTGGAAGGGCCCACGGACGGTGAGCTCACCGATCGCCATCCGGCCCGTTGACGCCCAGATCGCCCCGTCGTTCTCCTTCAGCTCGCCCACGGGCACCGGCAGTGGATCGATGAACCTCGTATCCGGCTCGGACAGCCCCATCGCCGTCGGAGTAGAGGGGCTGGCACCCCTGAGCCAGACCGCCATCACCAAGACCCCGGGAGCGTACGCAGCCACGAACGACGCGCACAACGCCCTGCTCCAGGTGAAGGTGCCAGCCGGCGCCACGTTTGCCCGGCTGGGCATCCAGGCGCAGTCGAACGACGTCGACTGGGACATGGTGGTCTACGCACCGAACGGATCCGGGGGCCTCACAGCCACCCAGGTGGCAACGGCATCGGCCAGTGAGTTCCTGGACCTCGAATCACCGCGTCCCGGGACCTACTACGTGGTGGCGAACCTGTACGCCACCCCGGACAACGGGCCTGCCACTGCTGCGGTCCAGGCCGTCTCCTTTGCCGGTGACGCAGGCAACCTGACGGTTAATCCCAACCCCATCGTGGCGCCGAACGGGACCGCCACCTCGGCCACGCTCAATTGGACTGGACTTTCCGAAGGGTCGTACCTCTCCCGGCTGAGCCTGGGCAGCAACGGCATCAAGACCTGGGTCAACGTGCAGGTAGGTTCCGGCTCTGCCCCGGCTCCGGCCGGCGCTCCCCAGATGGGCATGGCCCAGGCTGTTCCCGCAGCCTGACCATCAACTAAGCATGGGGGGAGGGTCCCGGACGATACGTCCGGGACCCTTTTTCGTGCCAAGGGCGCCGGCGGTCAGGCGCCGTTGCCACCCAGCAGGGGAGCCATGGCCTTCCACCGGGCGATCTCGCAGCCATCCGTCCGGGTGAAGACCGAATGGACCGCCCGGCCATGGAACGTGCCCGAAACGACGGCCACCTGTGGTCCCCCGTACTGCTGGGTGCACAGCCTGGGTGGCCCGGGCCGGGGAAAGAAGATGTCTTCCCCGAATTCCTCCACGGCCGCCAGCGCAGCTTCCGGTGCCGGCAGGGTGGTCCCGGGCGCCGGAGTCCCGTCCTCCGCCACAAGCCGGAACACATACTCGGGAGCCTCCGGGGCCTCCCGGACGCTGATGGCCAGGTCGATCACTTCTGCACACCATCTGCGAGGGCACCAAGGTCCAGGGCAAGTCTCTCCCGCAGCGCGGTTGCCTCCGCGGCAAAATTGCGCTGGTGCTCAACGTAGGAAGCCTTGCCCTGTGGAGTTTCGATGGGAATGGCTGGGTAGCCCCACTCGGCGAGGTCGTATGGGGAAGCCTGCATGTCCATGGCCCGGATGCGCCAGGAGAGTTCGAAACAGTCCATGACCAGTTCGCTGGACAGTGCCGGCAACAGTTTGTACGCCCACTTGTAGAGGTCCATGTTGGCGTGCAGGCAGCCCGGCTGCTCCATGTGGCGCTGCGACTCCCGGCTGGGCGAAAACTCGTTGAGCGGAATGGCATCAGGGGTGTAGAACCGGAACGCGTCAAAGTGGGTGCACCGGATCCTGTTGTCCTCCACCACCTTGTCCGTACCCGCTGACCCAAGCCGCAGCTGCAGGTATTCGTGGCGGAGGTCGAACTTGTCCTGCCGGTAGACCATGGCCCATTCATGCAGGCCGAAGCAGCCGAACTGGGCAGGCCGGGCCGCCGTGCCCCGAAGGATCACCCCGGCGAATGCCACTGCTTCCTTGCGGTCCGCAAGGAAGGCGGCCCGGTCGAAGGTGGCCGCCGTACATCCCGCAGGCAGGCCCAGGAAACCAAGCTCGCCGTCGTCGAGCCTCCGGTAATGCTTCCAGCCCAGCCGCTCGGCTGCCTGGGCGCCGGTGAGGACCGCGCCGGCGCCCGGGTGCCAGCGCTTCAGCTGCCCCGGTTTCTGCGTGTAGTAGGTGAAAAGGAAATCCTCCACCGGGTGCTTTTGTCCTGCCGACCGGCGGGCCAGGTAGGGATCGGCGTAGCGGCTGACGCGCTGCAGGTGGGCTTCCTCCCGTGCCTGGGCGCTGTCCTCCGCCAGCAGGCTAAGAGGCTCCACCGGCGGCACCGAGCACATCCCTGGCAGCGTCCCATGCGCTGATCTCGCATCCGTTGGTCCGCGCAAATTTGGAATCCACGGCCACGCCGTCCACCATGCCCGTGACGGTAGCTGTTTGGGGGCCGCCGTACTGTTGGGTGCAGGGCCGCGACGTCCCTGCCGGGGCCGGGGCCAGGATGCCTGGGTTCGCTTTCAGCGCGGCGCAGGCGGCAGCGGCGTTGGGATGGCTGCTTTCGGCGGCGGGGGTGCCCGCGGAACAAACCAGGGTGTAGTCGACTTCGGGTGCGCCCGGGGACGGAACCACGGTGATGGCGAGCTCGGCATTTCCCTGTCCCGGGCCCTCGTTTGGCCGCGACGTGGCGGGGGCGGGCGCCGGTACCGAGGTTTCTGTGTCCGGAGAGGGGGCGGCAGTGCCGGCCGGGGAGCCTGCCGATGCGGTGGAGGGCGCTGTTGACGCGGATGTGCCATTGTCGGGAGTGCCGCTGCAGCCCGAGACCAGGCCGGCGGCAACGGCAAGGAATGCTGCGAGCATCCGGAACTTCCGCATCAGGCCACCTTCCCTTCGTCCAGCAATTCTAGTCGCTTGGCATGGGGCAGGCAGGCCGTCGCCCTCCGGGCAGTCACTGGGAGGTGGCGGCGATCAGCCCCATCATGGAGGCATGCAGTTCGGTGACCTGGTCACGGGTCAACCCCAGCCGTTCCATCATGGTTCCCGGTACCTGGAGCGCCTGTTCCCGCAGGGCAGTGCCTTTGGGAGTCAGCTCCACGGCCAGGGCGCGCTCGTTGCCGTCCACACGGCGCCGAGTGATCAGTTCCGCCGCTTCGAGCCGGCGCAGGAGCGGAGAGATGGTGGCCGGCTCCTGGGCCAGGGCTGTACTGATGTTCCGGAGGGTGCGCGGGCTGTCCTCCCAAAGGCAGAGCATCACCAGGTACTGCGGATGCGTGAGGTTGAGCTTCTCGAGTACGGGTTTATAGGCGCCCACCACGCTGCGGGCGGCCACCGTCAGCGCAAAGCAGAGCTGATGTTCAAGCAGCAGGTCTTCGTCGTGTGCCGGGTCTGTTGCTTGTGAGTCCGTTGCAGTCATTGGGCCTCCGATTGTTAGTGCACTAATCATTAGTGTACATTTGTTTTAGCCGGTATTGAGTGGAAGGAACCTCTTCATGGGCAAGGACAGGTCCGCGGACAAGGGCAACGCCTCCCAGCGCTTCATGCGCGCCACCGGTAAGCTGCGGGCCGTTTTTGGGCCTGCCAACCGAAGCGCCCTGGCACATGACATGACTGAAGAGAACCGCCGCCTGCTGGCCCAGCGCCAGGCGGAAACGCAGCAGTGGGAGACCGTCACCAGGCCGGACGGCAGCACCTACGTGGTGCCGAAGAACCCCGAGGACCGCTCCCTCCGGTAGCAATTCCGCCACCCTGGGCCGGAGCCTTTTTGCTGTCCCGGGCATAAAATTAGGGCACTGGCTCCTGACGGAGCCAGGCGGCACTTTCGCCCGATATTCGGGAAGGGGGTGGAAAACAGTGGCACATGTCCTCACCAGTTTCATGGGCCTGACCGAGCGGCTCCGCTTTGTCTTTGGTCCCGCCACCCGACTGGACGCCGATGCGCCCGTGGTGCACAAACACGACGAATTTGAACAGGCTTCCGAAGAGGACCTTTCTCACTTCGTGGTGGAGACCGATTCAACCGGCCACCATTACGCGGTGCGCCGCGAAGATCTGGAACGCGAAACCTGATCCTTCCCGGATGCTTCCAAGCACGGAAAAGCCGGGCCGTCCTTCTCCCTTCAAGGGGAGGGGCGGCCCGGCTTTTCGTTGGCGCCTACCGGCCGGTGCCGCCGTAGACCGTCGCTTCGCTTTCGGTGTCGAGCCCGAATGCCTTGTGGATGACGCGAACTGCTTCGTCCAGCAGATCGGCGTGCGTCACCACCGAGATACGGATCTCCGAGGTGGAGATCATGTTGATGTTGATGCCGGCGTCTGACAAGGCCTTGAAGAACGTGGCGGAGACGCCGGGGTGGGACCGCATGCCGGCGCCGATCAGCGACAGCTTGCCGATCTTCTCGTTGTATTCGATGGCCTCGAACCCAATCTGGTCCTGCGCAGCCTTCAGGGCGGCCAGGGCTTCGGCGCCTTCCACGATGGGCAGCGTGAAGGAGATATCGGTCTTGCCCGTGCCATGCGTGGACACGTTCTGGACGATCATGTCGATGTTCGAGTGGGCGTCGGCGATCACCTGGAAGATCGCGGCGGCCTTGCCGGGGATGTCGGGGACGCCGACCACGGTGACCTTCGCTTCGGAACGGTCATGCGCAACGCCGGAGATGATTGGCTGCTCCAAGGCAACTCCCTCTTGAGTGGTGATCTTGTCGTCGGCGCTGGGGATGACCCAGGTGCCTTCATGCTGGCTGAATGAGGAACGGACGTGGAGCGGGACGCCGAACCGGCGGGCGTACTCCACGCAGCGCAGGTGGAGGATCTTGGCGCCGGACGCCGCGAGTTCCAGCATCTCTTCGCTGGAGATCGTGTCGATCTTCTGGGCTGACGGGACAACGCGCGGATCGGCGGTATAAATACCGTCCACATCTGTATAGATCTCGCAGACGTCCGCTTCGAGGGCTGCCGCCAGCGCCACGGCCGTGGTGTCCGAACCACCGCGGCCGAGCGTCGTGATCTCGTTGGTGGTCCGGGACATGCCCTGGAAACCTGCCACGATGGCGATGTGGCCTTTGTCCAGGGCGGTGCGGATGCGGTGGGGGTCGACGTCGATGATCCGGGCCTTGCCGTGGATGCCGTCGGTAATCATGCCTGCCTGCGACCCGGTGAAGGACTGGGCGGACGCGCCGAGCTTATTGATGGCCATGGCCAGGAGCGCCATGGAAATCCGCTCACCGGCAGAAAGGAGCATGTCCATTTCGCGGGCGGGGGCGGAATCGGTCACCTGTGCGGCGAGGTCCAGGAGCTCGTCCGTGGTGTCACCCATCGCAGAGACAACCACCACCACCTCGTTGCCGGCAGCCTGTGCATCCACCACCCGCTTCGCGACGCGCTTGACGCCGTCAGCATCAGCAACGGAGGAGCCACCGAACTTCTGCACAATGAGTTGTTTGGTCACCGCGCCGGAGGCGGGGGCTGCCAGCGGCTGTGTTGCGTGGTGCACTTCGGTGGTGGGCGTACTCATGCGCGTACCTTCATCGGATCAATTGGAGTTCTGGAGGCCAGGCAGCCTGACGCTTGACGGCGCGGCAATCCTTTGGGACAGTTTATCGCCGCGCCCGGAGGGACGTTGAATTGTGACCACATTCCGGCCACGGACCACCGGGGCCGCAGCCTTCGCCGGCAGGGGCGGCAGGTCCGGCCAGGGGGGAGGTCCGACGGCGGGTGGCCGCCGGGTGCCTTAGCCCAGGGCGTTCCGCCGGCCCTCGAAGGCGCGGCCAAGGGTGACCTCGTCGGCGTACTCCAAATCACCACCAACGGGAAGGCCGGACGCCAGTCGGGTGACTGCGATACCGATCGTCTTGAGCATGCGGGCCAGGTAGGTGGCCGTTGCCTCACCCTCCAAGTTGGGGTCCGTGGCGATGATGACTTCCTGGATTTCGCCGTCGTTCAGCCGGGTGAGCAGTTCACGGATCCGCAATTGTTCCGGCCCCACACCGGCGATGGGATTGATGGCGCCGCCCAGCACGTGGTACCGGCCGCGGAACGAACGGGTGCGCTCCACGGCCAGGACGTCCTTTGACTCCTCCACGACGCAGATGACCGCGGGGTCGCGGCGTGGGTCGCGGCAGATGTTGCACAGCTCCTGTTCCGTGACGTTGCCGCAGACGGTGCAGAACTTCACCCGTTCCTTGACGGTGGTGATCGCCTCGACCAGCCGCTTCATGTCCTGGGGATCGGCTTCAAGGATGTGGAAAGCCAGCCGCTGCGCGGACTTGGGGCCCACGCCCGGAAGGCGTCCGAGCTCATCGATCAGCTCCTGGACGGCACCTTCGTACACTTTTTCCTCTTTAGCTTCGTGTGGATAGCGGATGGATCAGTCAGTTGGCCATGCGGGGCCGGCACTCCTCAGCCGTCAATAGCGTGGCGTCACAGGGCTTCCGTCCAGGGACCGCTCCTCGATCAGTTTTCCGCCCAAAATGCGTTCGACGGCGGCCCGGCCGAATACGCCCGATTCCTCGATGGTTTCATCGTCGGCGCTCGGGATGTCCTGGACGTACGCGCTCGGGGCGGCGGCGGCCCTGGCCGGCGCCTTCGCGCGTCCAGCCTCGGCTTCAGGGCTGTTGGACAGCCGCTGGTAGAGGCTTTGCCGGGTTTGGGTTGGTCCGGCGGCAGGGGTAGGAACCGGCGCGCCAGCCGCTGGCCGGGGAGGGGCGGGTGCCGCGGCCGGTGCCACCGAAGCCGGGGCAACGGCGGCGCGGGCAGTTGCGGCCTGCGTAACAGGGGACGGGGCTGCAGCCGCCATGGCGAATTCGGGTACCGCAGCGCGGTCGGGGGACGGCGACTGGTAGGTTCCCGAAGCCGGGTCAGCATGGCCGGAGCCGGAGCCGGAGCCGGAGCCCGGAGCCCAGGATGGCACCGTTACGGCAGGGGCCACGGGTATGGAGGGCGGCACCTGGGCGGTTGCGGGTTCGTAATGCGGGACATCGGCCGATGCCCCGATGTTGTCATTTGCCGGGCCTGAGGCAGGTGCGGCACCAACGTTGCTCTTGTCGCCAACCACCCATACGCCGGGCGCCTGCTCCACCGCCCTGGTCCAGGGATCGTGGGCGGCGTCCGCCCGCGGGGCATCAGATTGGGACGCGGTACTCGAGCCCGGGGCGCCGGAGGGAGTGCCTTGGGTACGCGCGGCAGCGCCGGCTGCCGGCTGCGGGACACCAGGGGCAGGGGAGGGTGATGCCGTCCGGCCGTCCGGACGTGCCGAGGGCTCCCAGTCCATGGGGGGCTCCTCATCCAGTGGGGGAGCATCCTCATCCCGGGGCGGGCCCCAGTCGTCATCGGAATAGGAGTAGTCACCACCTGCCGATGGGTAGGTGGGCGGGGCGGCGTCCGTGGCGGATGGCTGGGCAGCAGCGTTCCCGCCGTTGACGGATGCGCGGCCGGACACTGGCCCCCGGGTGGCGGAGGCGGTGGCGACTTCCGTGGGTCGGCCCCCGGCCGGGGCAGCAGCAGGGGGAACGACGGCGGATGCCGCGGCCGGGCTGGCGGCAACGGCGGAGCTGCCCGAGCGGGCAGCAGGGGCGGTGGTACCGGCGTTGGAGCCTCCGGCGCCGTCCGGGTTCTCCGCATTCCCGCCAAGCGGCGTGCCGGGGACGGCCGCGGTTGCAGGAGCATGCGCAGTGGGTGCTGCCCCCGCAGGGGCCCCGGCAGGCGCAGGAGCCAGCCCCCAGGCAACGTCAGCTGAGGTGGCCGGAACCACCGGACTGGCGGGTACTTTTGGGTTTGGCTCAGAGCTCGCCTGGCTGGCGCCACCGGCAACCGCCTGGATCTGGCAGTCGATACCGACAGTCTTGAGGATGGCCTGCCGCAGGTTGTCCGAGTGGTCCGCCCTGCCGAAGGCGCCGGCAAGCCCCGATGTGGTGAAGGACAGCGTCAGGATGCTGCCGTCGAACGCCTGGACCTGCGCATTGGGCTCAACAAGGGCCCAGGTGCTGCGCTTGATTTTGGACAGTGCCTGCAGGACGTCCGGCCAGGCCCGGCGAAGGACCTCCACGTCTCCCATGGCCGGGGGAGCAGACGGGACGGACGCGCCGGGTGCCTGCTGGTTCGCCGCCGGGACCTGGCGGGCAGGTGCCTGCGGTGCAGCATCGGGCTGCGGCGCTGCGGTGGCCGGCGCCGCAGCGGGGGGTAGCTGCGCAGCAGTGGGGGCCCCTGGAGCGGCGGCGTTCTGGGGCGCCCGGCCACGGACAGGTTCCTCGACGGGCCAATCGCTGGTGCTGACCCGAGGTGGCGTAAGCGGGCTGCGGGCGCCGTCAACGGCTGGAGTATCCTGCCCGTGCCCGGAAGTGGGCGGGGACGGAGCTGCCGGAACAGGGCGTTCGTGCCTGCCCTGGGCATCCTGGGCCGCGGCAGGCGAACCGTCCCCGGCCTGCGCTGGAGAGTCCTGCGCTGGAGAGTCTTGGGCGGCCGGCTCCTGTGCGCGATGGGAGTCCGAGGGGGTGTCCACGCGGGCGGCGGCCGGAGCCGCTGTTTGGGGCGCCGGTGCTGCTCCCGCGGGCTGCGCGGGCGTTGCCGTTGCGGGGACACTGACGTCGGTCCCTGCGTAGTTCAGCCGCCTCTCCACGCGGTCGATCCGTGCGGCCATGCCCCGTTCGTTCTGCTCGGAGCTGGGGAGCAGGATACGGGCGCACAGCAACTCCAGGTGCAGCCGGGGTGAGGTGGCCCCCGTCATTTCAGTCAGGGCCGTGTTGGTGACATCGGCAGCCCGGGAAAGTTCGGCGGCGCCAAGGTTGTGGGACTGGTTCTGCAGGCGGGCGATCTGGTCCGCCGGCATCCCGCGCAGGATGGCGTGGGCGCTTTCGGGCATGGCCTGGACGATGATCAGGTCGCGGAAGCGCTCCAGCAGGTCCTCAACGAACCTTCGGGGATCGTGGCCAGTCTGGATGACCCGGTCCACGGCGCGGAACACGGTGGCGGCGTCGGAAGCGGCCACGGCCTCCACGACGTCGTCCAGGAGCGAGGCGTGCGTGTAGCCGAGCAGCGCCACTGCGAGCTCGTAATCCAGCCCGTTGGGTCCGGCACCCGCCATGAGCTGGTCCAGGACTGAGAGGGAATCACGGACGGAACCGCCTCCCGCGCGGATCACCAGTGACAGGACCCCGGGGGCCACGGGAACGTTTTCCTGGCGGCACAGGAGCTCAAGGTAGGCCATCAGCGGCTCGGGCGGTACCAGCCGGAACGGGTAATGGTGGGTCCGGGAACGGATGGTTCCGATGACCTTGTCCGGCTCCGTGGTGGCGAAGATGAACTTGATGTGTTCCGGCGGCTCTTCCACGATCTTCAGCAGGGCGTTGAACCCGGCCGAGGTGACCATGTGGGCTTCGTCGATGATGAAGATCTTGTAGCGGTCCCGCACCGGGGCGTAGGTGGCCCGCTCACGGAGGTCACGGGCGTCGTCCACGCCGCCATGGCTTGCGGCGTCGATTTCGATGACGTCGAGGGAACCCGGGCCGCCACGGGCCAGTTCCACACAGCTGGGGCAGGTTCCGCAGGGGGTGTCAGTGGGGCCCTGGGCGCAGTTGAGGCAGCGCGCCAGGATCCGGGCGGAGGTGGTTTTGCCGCAGCCCCTGGGGCCGGAGAAAAGGTAGGCGTGGTTGACGCGGTTCTTGCGCAAAGCCGTCATCAGGGGCTCGGTGACGTGCTCCTGCCCGATAACGTCGGCGAACGAGTCGGGACGGTATCTGCGGTACAGGGCGGTAGTAACTGTCACGAAGAAAACCCTACCAATCCGGGCTGACATCATGCCGCCCTGTGGGGGAATAGTAAAGACCCCCCATGCACCCGCCAGAGCCCGTCTACCCTTGCTACCTTCCGGTCCTGGGGGAGTTCAACAGGATGACGCCACATGAGGGGCCGTCAGATACTTTACCCGAACATGGAGCACGACTCGAATCGGCGCCCGCCACTGCCTTCCGACCCCCGCACGGCCGGTGCGGGGCCGGTGCGGGACCGGAAGGAAACAGGCATGTATCTCCATTGCGCATCTCTGCCCCACCCGCGATCATGTGTATGTACACCGATTGGGGCAATCTCAAGGTTGTGAGCTGCGTGGCCTGGCGTAACGGAACGGACCCGGCAGCTCAACGGTGCACAGGGAATGGGCGCATTGGGGGCGTCCATTTCCAGGCGAAAAGGCAACCCGGCACCCGTTCAGCGGGGAGGCGGGCGGCGGCCCAAAACCCGCGCCGGAGGAGCCAATTGGGCGATGCGGAAAACTTCAGGTAATCTAGTACCTGCTTTTGATTCAGAAGCAGTTGGAGAATTCGCCTAGCGGCCTATGGCGCACGCCTGGAACGCGTGTTGGGTTAACGCCCTCGGGGGTTCAAATCCCCCATTCTCCGCCGGTCAAGAACCCGGTCCCGATAACCCGGGGCCGGGTTCTTGCTTTATGCGGAGCGTGCAGGCCCCCGAAAATGGGGGATCAGGCCACATCTGCCAACGGTTCCCCCAGCCGCCTCAGACGCTTCCTCGCTGCCGTTTCGCTGGGACCCCTCCGCCTCAGCGGGCCGCCCAAAGCAAAATGGACGACGACGAGCACGGCTTTGGTTGCCAGCCGGACCGGCAGTGGAAACGGGCCCAGCCGTGGAACCGAAAGTCCCAGCATGTCCCGGTACCGGGGTTCCAGGCTGTACACGGCACCAGCAAACAGGATCCGGTAGCCGGGCTTCAGCAGGGGATGCAGCGGCGCATTGCGGATGAACTCCACAGTTTCCTTGACCCGGGCATCCGCGCGCAGTTCGCCCCCTGCATTCCACCGTTCCAGCTGGCCGTGCAGCTGTGCTTCCGTCAGCGGCGGGTCTTCCACTCCCATCAGCGTCCCGGCCTGGGCCCACTGCCGGACGTACGCGTCCGTGCCGCCCGGGATGGGCTTGCCCCAGATCTTGTGGGCTGCGAGGAAGCCATCGGTAAAGGCCAGATGGATCCAACTGGCCAGTCCGGGATCGTTCGCACTGTAGGCGCGTACACCGCCGTCGTTGTCCTGGTAGTTGCCTTGGACGGGCTCATGCAGGCGGCGGACACGCCGGGTTGCCTCCTCCGCGGCCGCCGTGGACCCATAGGTCACCGTGAAGATCCAGCGGATGGTGTTGGCCAGCCGGCGCAGGGGATCGTCGCGGAAGTTGGAGTGCTCGTGGACCCCCGCCAGCGCGCCCGGATGCAGCGACTGCATCAGCAGCGTGCGGATGCCACCCACGATGGGCGTCATGGAGCCGTGCACCGCCCAAACGGCGGATCCGGGCAGGTGGTAGCCGGGGTCGTCCCCTTCGGCCAGCTTCAGCGTCCAGTCCGGCGGGGCGTCGGCCCTGCCGGAGAACGTCTTTTTGATCTCGTCCTGCCATGTACGAAGGACATTGCGCATGAGACATTGTTGCCCATTTCCGGCGGCACGGCCGCTCCGGTGGTGAAGCGCGGCCTCCCACCCCCTAACGGCCCACAAAAAACCCGCATAGTCCGGCTTTGGGGTTTCCACCCCCGCGGTCCTGTGGTCCCATGGGACATACCGTCGAGACAACGCGCGGCAGGCCACGTCCTGGAGTCAGTGAATTGGGCAAGAATTCCGTGCCCGGCAACCGCAAGCCGGACCAGCGCAGCCTTCCCCCAGTGGCCCGTGCCGTCGCCGCTGCCGGTGTCCTGGCGGCATCCGTTTATGCCGTAAACCTTTCCGCCGGCTCCGGGGAGCGGCCGCAGTTTGCGCGGTCGGTTTCCGAAGCAGGGACCACCCCCGGTGCGGCTGCCCTGGACGGAATTTTTGGAACCATACTTGGCCACGAACCGGACAGCGCACCTGCTTCGTCCAAGGCAGACCAGGTGGGTGCCGCGCCCCTTCCACCCGCCATCCTTTCCAGTCCCCAGGCCACGTTGGCGTTCCCGCGCACGGCAATCGGCGGCGCCGACCAGGGTACAGCGGCCGCCCTGACTGTTGGCCCTGCCGGCGCGGGCAGGCCATTGGCCGGATTCCTGATGGCACCCCTGCAACTCCTGTATCCGAGTTCGCCGTTCGGTTTCCGGGTGAGCCCGATCAGTGGGTCGGCGGGGGACTTCCATCTGGGACAGGATTACGCAGCGCCGTGCGGGACACCGGTTTACGCAGCTGATTCCGGCGTCGTGCGGGCAGCCGGCTGGCACCCCTGGGGAGGCGGCAACCGGATAGAGATTGACCACGGCGACGGGCTCATCACCACCTACAACCATCTGGAATCGATCGGCGTACGCACCGGCGACCAGGTACGGGTGGGGCAGGCCATCGCCCGCGTAGGCACCACCGGATGGTCCACGGGCTGCCACCTGCATTTTGAAGCCATCCTGAACGGCCGTTACACCAACCCCCTGAGATGGACATTCCTCCAGCTCCGGGCGATGAACCAGTCTTTCCCGGCTGACATGGTTTCCTATGCGCCGGGCACGGGGTTGTCCGGCGGCCGGATCAGCTGGACCATTCCCCTCCAGGTCGATCCGGGTGATGGACTCCCCGCAGCCGGCCTGCAGGCTTCGCCCTTCCCGCCGCTCCCGGTCCCGGGGCCGGCGCCGTCGCCGTCGCCGTCCCAACCGACGGGCGTTGTGCTGCCGCCACCCGACGTGCAATTGACGACGACGGCCCCGCCAACTGCGGAACCGGCGGGCAGTGCCGCGCCGCCGCCTTCCGATCCGGCAAGCCCGCCGCCGTCGCCGACGGATCCTGCGACGACTGACCCGACAAACCCTTCACCGTCGCCCACGTCGCCGACGGAACCTGCGCCGTCTGATCCGGCACCGTCTGATCCTGTAAGCCCGTCGCCGTCACCCACGTCACCGACGGAACCTGCGCCGTCTGATCCTGCGACGACTGACCCGGCAAGCCCGCCGCCGTCGCCTACGCCCGTCCAGCCCGAACCCGCACCGACGGAACCTGCGCCGTCTGATCCTGTAACCCCGCCGCCGTCGCCTACGCCCGTCCAGCCCGAACCCGCACCGACGGAACCTGCGCCGTCTGACCCGGCAAGCCCGCCGCCGTCGCCTACGCCCGTCCAGCCCGAACCCGCCTCCGTGGGGCCGGCACCTGTCGAACCGGCCCCTGCGCCCGTCGCTGTTGAGCCCGTTCCTGTGCCACTTCCCGTTGAACGTGCCCCGGCACCGGCGCCTGTTGACCCGGCCCCCATCACCACCACGCCTTCACCCGAGCCAACCGTTCCAGCCGCGGAACCCACCCCGGCGCCAACTCCCACCGTGACCGAGCCATCCCCAACGGCACCCCCGCCCTAGAAATTTTCTCCTCCGGACCCGTACGGTCCGCCGCCGGCAACGAATTCCCTGCATGAGCAATTTCCTGCTGTCGCGCAGCCCGCGACCCCTCTATCCCATCCCGCTGATCCTGAACGACGGCACCAGGACACATTTCGGCCAGTTCAAAGGGAAGGTGGTTTTGGTGGTCAACGTGGCCTCGAACTGCGGCTTCACGCGGCAGTACGCCGCGCTGGAAGCGCTGTACGGGAAGTTCCGCGACCGCGGGTTCGAGGTCCTGGGGGTTCCGTGCAACCAGTTCGCGGGGCAGGAGCCGGGAACCGACAGCGACATCGCGGACTTCTGCGAACGGAATTTCGGTGTCACGTTCACCCTGACGGCCAAAGCCGAGGTCGGCGGCCGCAACCAGCACCTGCTCTATTCAGAGCTCACCAAGTTCAAGACCGGGCTGCTGCCGGGGCTGGTGAAGTGGAATTTCGAGAAGTTCCTGGTCAACCGCGAGGGGGACGTGGTGGCCCGGTTCGCCCCTACGGTCGAACCAGATTCGGAAGAGGTGACCGGCGCCATCGAACACGCACTGGGATAAACGGGCAGCGGGCCGAATGCGGCCGGCAAAAGCGCAGTTCTTTTAACTTTTTCCACATCAGCCACGGCGATTTACCCCATGTTTGCCAAATGTCTGATTGGATAAATATTACTGAAGGGTACAAGGGAAGAACGGCTTCCCACCAACCATAGAGGTAGCAATGGAGCACATCGAGGCCGAACACCCCCGGCCACGCCACTTCCTACTCCACCTGAGCGATCCCCACCTGTTGGGAGGTCCGGAACCCCTCTACGGAATCGTCGACAGCGAGGCCAGGCTTGCCCAGCTGTTCGACGAAGTCAAAGCGTCCGGGGCCCGGCCTGAGGCTGTCATCTTCACCGGTGACCTCGCCGACAAGGGTGACGCCGAGGCCTATGTAAAGCTGCGGGCCATCGTTGAGCCGGCCTGCAAGGAACTCGGGGCCCAGGTCATCTGGGCCATGGGAAACCATGACGACCGCGCCAACTTCCGCCGGGGGCTGCTGGACCAGCCCGGCAGTGACGAACCCGTGGACCACAGTTACTTCATCAATGGCCTGCGTGTCATTACCCTGGACACCACTGTGCCCGGGTTCCACCACGGCGAACTGAGCCCGGCGCAGCTGGAGTGGCTGGCCCGCCAGCTGGAAACCCCTGCTCCGGACGGAACCATCCTTGCGATGCACCACCCCCCGGTCCCGTCGGTGCTGGACCTTTCGGTACTCGTGGAACTGCGCGACCAGGCTTCGCTGGCGGCGGTGGTGCGCAATTCGGACGTCCGCACCATCCTGGCCGGACACCTGCACTACTCCACCACCGCGAGCTTTGCGGGCGTGCCTGTCTCGGTCGCTTCGGCCTCGTGCTACACCCAGGACCTGAACGTCCCTGTGGGTGGAACGCGCGGCCAGGACGGCGGCCAGGCGTTCAACCTGGTACACGTGTACGAACACACCATTGTGCACTCCGTGGTGCCCATGGGCAGTGCGCCCACGGTGGGCGAATATGTCTCCCCGGAAGAGACGGCCCGGAGGCTGCAGGCTGCAGGGGTCCGGATTCCGGAGACCACCAAGCGCGGCAGCACCAAGCTGGGCGCACCCAGCCGGCGCTAACACGGTTGCTCCGGCCGGCCCGGCTACCGGACCGGCCGGAGCGATGCGTGCGGCCTACTTTTCCCAGGGCGCCCTGATAGGAAAGTACCGTTCCAGGAAGTCGGTCACCACTTCAGCCCGCTCGTCCGCGCTGACCTCAGGAAAGCTGCCGTCGTTCAGGCAGAAGAAATCCATGTTCCGCTTGGCCAGCAGCTTGGGCAGGTACTTCAGGCCGGAGCGCATGGTGGTGTCCACGTAACGCACCTTTGCCGCCGTCTGCGTGACGGCTCGGCCCGTAAGAAGGGCGTAATAGTGGTAGAAGGAGTTGGTCACGGAGATGTTGTCCGCTGCCCGGAATCGGCTGGCAGCGGTCTTGCGGAACTCTTCCGGGAATTCCTCCTCCATCTGGTCCACGACGCTGCGCCGCAGCGGCGCGGCCGTATGCTCGAGGTGCCGGGTGGTGATCCGGCCGAACCGGTTCCACAGGAGTTTGCGGTTTACCCGGGCGGCGTTTTCGAACCCGCTGCGTTCGGCGTCGTTCTCACCCAGGCCGATCCTTGTTTCAGCCTCGATGAACTTGGTGATGCCTCCGGGGGTGAAGAACATGTCCGGGCCCACCGGCCGGCCGAAGAACATGTCGTCGTTGGAGTAGAGGAAGTGCTCGGACAGCCCTTCGATGTTGTGCAGCTGGCACTCCACGGCCTGCGAGTTGTGCGTTGGCAGCACCGAGGGATCGGAGAAGAACTCCTCGCTGCGGACGATCGTGACGGACGGGTGGTCCGCCAGCCAGGCAGGCGCGGGGGAGTCCGTGGCGATGAAGATGCGCCGGATCCACGGTGCAAACATGTACACGGACCGCAGCGCGTACTTGAGTTCGTTGATCTGCCGGAACCGGGCCTCGTGGTCGTCGCCTTCGCCCAGGACATGTCCCTTTTGCTGGGCGCGGCGGGCCGCGATGTATTCGGGGGAGCTGCCGTCCACCCAGGAGAACACGATGTCGATGTCGAAACTGATGTCGCTGGCGTGGTCGGCGAACATGTTCTCGATGGTGGGCCAGGTGTGGCCGTACCGTTCCACGGTGCCGCGGACCGCATCCTGGCGCAGCAGCGTCCGGCGGGTCAGCGAGTTCTCGATGGGGAGGATCAGCTGCTCGCCCTCAAAGGCCCACAGCTCGATCTGGACGCCGGCTGAGGCGCCAAACTCAAAGCCGCCCACCGGTTCCACCCGCGGCCGGTAGAGGCGGAAGATGCGTCCCTGCCGGTTGGGCGAGAGCTCTCCGTCCGCCACCAGGACGGAAGTCTTCTTCTTGGCGTCCACGGTCATCGAGTAGAAGGGTTCGTCCCGGCAGGCATCCACCAGGGCGGCCCGGAGCTTCTTCCGGTCCTTCCAGTCCAGGGCCACCACGGGCCTGTCGTTGTTGCCGCGGACCAGGAGGTACGAAAGGCCGGCCTTGGCCAGGACGTTGCGCAGGAACAGCAGGTCTTCCACCATGGCCTGGTACGGAGTCCTGGTGTCGTTGATCAGGGCGTAGCGGCCCTTGTGCCGGACGACGTCGGGTCGGTGCTTGAGGCGTTGCTCAGCCGCTGCCGATGTGATTTCGGCGTGAAATTGTTCTTCCACGGACGCTTGGGCGCCGTAGTAAACCTCGTCCTGGACCGGTGCTTCTGTAATGGTGGTCTCCGTGCTGGTGGTGGTGGGCATTCTTACCTGCATGATAGTCCTGCCCGGGTAACGGAAGGTTTCCGGGCAACTTGGCGGCCGGCAGGCCGCTTGTCCGCCCGGCAGCGGCTCAGGCGCCCAGCGCGTCGCGCCATGCGTGAAGGAAGGCTCCGCCGGCGTCGTCGTGGATCACTGTGTCCTCCAGCCCCAGGTCCGCTGCCGTCAGTACCGGATACGGCTTGCTGGGAATGCCGTCCGCCGGGCGCACGTCGACGTGCTTCACGGGGTGGTCGTTGTGGTGCAGCCAGTCCGCCATGGCGTAATCGGTGCGGGAATCGCCCACGGTCCGCCACGCCTGGGGCGTAATGCCCTGCGCTGCGAGGAGTTCCACCGCGCGGCTGGCGCCCAGGTCCTTGCCCAGCCGCACCGACTCAATGTCCGTGGAAATAATGGTGGGATCCACCCGGTAGTCCACCTCGTCGTCGGAATTTGGTGCGTGGTGGTCGAGCCGGACAACACCCAGCCCGTGCCGTGCCATGAGCTCCACGGCCTCCGCATCAAACAGTTTCTGCTCGGCCAGGTAGTCGGCGCTGGGCACGTTGATGTGCTGCTCCACGGACACCATGGCGCGCTTGGTCTCGTCGAAGAACATGTGGGCGGCATAGTCCTCCGCCACGAGCCGGCGGATGTCATCCCCGTACGCTGCCGGAACGGCGAGTTCCCGGTCCACGTGGATGGGGCCGGGGCCGGCGGACGTATAGCTGAACCAGACCGCGCCCTTTTCGCAGATGGCATGGATGACGGTTCCCGCCGGAATGCCGGCCGCGATCATGGGTTCCATGACCTGCTCGCGGATAAAGGCGTCGGAACGGCCGGTATTGAAGATGACCGGGATGCCGGCAGCCGCGAGGGCCACCAGGTCAAGGATGATGCCGGGCTTGACGTCACGTGTCACCGGGCTGGCCACCGGGCCGTCCACGTCCAGCAGGAGGGCCAGCGGCGGCGCCGCCGGCTGGCTGGTTCCGGGCGCGGACACGGCAGGGGACTCGGAGACTGTCATGGGTCCATTCTGTCAGCAGGACCGGCGCCATTCCGCGCCCCCGGCGCCGGGGGCGCGTGGCAGATGGTCACTGTTTGGCTACAACCTGCCGCGCGCCAGCCGTGCCACTTTCGCTGGGGCACAGGGGTGCCTACTGTTGCATGGTGATATTCAAAGCTGTGGGCGAGGGCCGCCCTTACCCCGACCATGGTTACAGCACCCCCAAGCAGTGGGCGTCGCTGCCGCCGCGGCCGGTCCGGCTGGATGAACTGGTGACCACCAAGCGCACCCTGGACCTGGAAGCGCTGCTGGCGGAAGACTCAACATTTTTCGGCGACCTGTTCCCGCACGTCGTGCAGTACCGGGGGACCCTTTACCTGGAGGACGGCCTCCACAGGGCGGTGCGGACCGCCCTGCACCAGCGCACCGCGATCCATGCCCGGGTCCTGGTGCTTGATGGCTAGCAAACGGCCAAAGGATCCGAGCGTCCTGCACGGCCACCACGTCGTTACCGGCCCTGAACTGCGGGCCGCCATGGAGGCGGCGAGGGACGCCGACGAAACCGCCCGGGTCCGGCGCCGAGTCCTGCACGGGGTGGTGCTGGTCCTGCTGATCGGCGTGATCGCCGCGGCCATCATCCTTGCCCTGGCCATCATCAACGGCCGGCTGCAGCTGCCCTCCGCGGAGCCCGCCCCGAGCCCGGTGTCATCCTGCCCGCCTTCGATCTACGACTACGTTCCGGCGGACAAGGTCAACCTCAACGTCTACAACTCCACCAGCCGGCCGGGCCTTGCCCGGTCCGTCGCGGACGAATTCCTTGCACGCAAGTTCGTCGTGGGGAACGTGTCAAACGTCAACGCCGGCTACCGGGGCGTGGCCGCCGTGGTGTCGGGTGCAGCAGGGCATGCGGCGGCATTCACGGTCCAGCGCCATGTGCCCGGCTCGGACTACTTCCAGGACGGAAGGACCGATGCCAGCGTGGACGTGATCCTGGCACAGGACTACAAGGCACTGACACCGGCGGACTTGGTGGACCAGACCCCCGGCAAGCTCAGTTGCCCAAGGGAAAGCCGGCGTATCGCGGACACGGACAAGCTGCCCGTGATGCCCGCCGCCGCTCCGACCCGCTGACCGCAGCCAGCCGGAAACAGCGGGCCGGACTCATCGGGCCACCACCGGAAGCTGGGCCACCTTCACCGGGCGCCCGTCGTCGTCGAACCGTGCGCCGGCGCCCAGCTGGATGAACCGGACGGTCCTGGCCACACGCGCTTCCAGCTCAGCCGGCTCGTCGCTGCCCCGCGCCGCGCTGGAGGACAACGTGCCCAGGATCAGCTGGGACTGCTGGCCCACGTCCGCCACCGGCAGGTACCCCTGGTCCATGCCGTCGCGCAGGATGCCCTGCAGCAGGACGCTGAGCTCGCCCACATGGTCGGAGAGCTTGGCAAAGGACGACGGCGACAGCACCGCCCCCATGGCAGGGCCCGGCGGGAGGTGGCGTCGGCTGAGGTCAACCACCTGGGCACGGACGTACAGGGCCAGCCGTTCCACCGGGTTTGCAATCCGGTCCAGCGATTCGCGCAGTTCGGAGAGGAACTTCTCGGTCTCGTCAAGGGCGTAGGAGATCAGGAGTTCTTCGATATCGGCGTAGTAGTTATAGACAGCCGTGCGGCCCACGCCTGCGTGCCGCGCCACGTCCGTCATGGTCAGCCCCGGAAGGCCGTGAGTGAAGAGAAGCTCGCCAAAAGCGGTGAGGATACGTCGCTGGGTGTCCGCGCGTTGTTCGGCATTGCTCGCCGCTGAAATCCTGGGCATACAGACACTTTACCGCGATGTGTCAGTAAAAAGCGCTAAACGGCGCACCCGTCAGGTCCGCAGGCCTCAGCCTCGGAGGAATTGACCAGGACCAGGGGGTTGGCGTCCTGCCATGCCTGGGTGAGGGCAGCGGTGAACGTCTCAGTGGGCTGGGCGCCGGACAACCCGAATTTGCGGTCGATCACGAAGAACGGGACCCCGCTGATGCCCAGGCCCCGGGCCTCCTGGAAGTCGAACCGGACCTCGTCCGAGTACTTGTCCGTGGTGAACAGTTCCTCCACCTCGCCTGCCGGCAGGCCGAGATCGTTGCCCAGGGACGTCAGGTACTCCCGGCTCCCGATGTCCTTGCCGTGCTCGAAGTGGTCGCTGAGGAGGCGTTCCTTGGCAGCGTCCTGGCTGCCGTGGGCTGCCGCAAGGTGGATCAGGCGGTGGGCGGTGAAGCTGTTGGCCACCACCACCTGGTCGAACCGGTAGTCAAGGCCCTCGCCCTTTGCCTGCTGGGCCACATGTTCGAACATCTGCGACACCTGCTGGGCGGGCATGCCCTTCCGGCTGCTCAGGTATTCCAGTTCGGTTCCGTCATAATGCTCCGGCAGTGTGGGATCCAGCTGGTAGCTGCGCCACACCACGTCCACAGCAGCGCGGTGGGGGAACGCAGCAAGCGCAGCCTCAAACCGGCGCTTGCCGATGAAACACCACGGGCAGGCAACATCTGACCAGATCTCAATCTTCATGCCTTGCACAACCCGGCTGCCGTTGCCGCCATTCCGGCGCGTGCCGTGAGATGGGGCACAATCAGCCCTTGTGGCCGGGGCGATCCTGGGCAATAGTCGGAGTTAGGTGAAGCAGACGCCCTACAAAAATAAAACACCGCGGGACCTCCATGTCCCGCGACGGAATATGCCTGGCGGCTGGGGAGCGCGGGCCTCGTTTCCCTGGAGGCCAAGTATGCGAATTGGACTTATTGCCGGACCCTGGATTCCCATTCCTCCGCTGACATACGGCGGCATCGAAAGGGTTGTGGATACCTTGGCGCGGGGCTTTGCGGCCGCCGGGCACGACGTACTGCTCGCGGCTCCCACCGAAAGCACCTGTCCCGTTCCGCTGCTGCCGGGCATGCGGCCGGCGGTCCGGGATGAGCTTGGCTCGACGATGTCCGAACTCAGCCATGTGATCCGGGCCTACCAGGGGCTGCAGGACGTGGATATCATTCACGACCATACGCTGGCGGGCCCGCTCTACGCCCACCGGCCGGCCAAGGTACCGGTGGTCACCACCATCCACGGTCCTCTCCACAAGGAGGCGGAAGACCTCTACCGTGCCATGGCCCGGGATGTGGCAATTGTTGCAATCTCCCGGGACCAGGCCTCACACGCTCCGGAAGTCCCCGTCACCCAGGTAATCCACCACGGCATGGACGTTTCCGCGGTCCCGGTAGGCAGTGGCCGTGGCGGGTATCTCTGCTTCGTTGGGCGCGCCTCCCACGACAAAGGGCTGCTTGAAGCAATCACACTCGCCCGGGACGTGGGCATGCACTTGAAGATCGCCGTCAAGATGCGGGAACCGGACGAGATCCGCTACTTCCGCGAGGTCATCGAACCGATGCTGGGCCCCAACGAGGATTTTGTGGGGGAAGTGGACGACGCCACCAAATACCGCATGATGGGCGAAGCCACGGCCTTCCTGAACCCCATCCAGTGGTCCGAGCCGTTTGGGCTGGTGATGATCGAGGCGTTGGCCACCGGAACTCCCGTGATCGGCACAAGGATCGGCTCAGCCCCTGAGATCGTGGAACACGGCCGCACGGGCTTCCTTGGAAAGACCGGGGAACTGCAGGGCTTCGTTGAGGCAGCCGCCGGGCTCAGCAGGGAGCGCTGCCGGGCATCAGTGGAGGACCGGTTCAGTGCCCACCGGATGGTGGCGCAGCACCTCAGGCTCTTCGATGACCTGCTGGCGGGGAGATTGCCGGGAGGGGTTCCGGTTACCCCGCCGGTGCACCAGAATCGTTAAGGGGACGGGCGGGCGTTGGGCTCCCCGGCAGCATCCAGCCTGAGAAGGGAGTCCTTCCATGACCGCCTGGAACGAAGACAATGAGGCCTCCGGCTCCGATGTTGGTGCCGTCACCGTACTGGAAGGCTCTTCGTTTTGCATCTCGGCCGGTACCGGCGACATAAGCGCCGACGGCAGCACAAACGGCGCGTTCTACCAGGACACCCGGATCGTCTCGGGCTGGGTGCTGCGGATCAACGGCTCGCGGCGCGAACCGCTGTCAGCCCAGAAGGCCCAGCCGTTCGAAGCAACCTTCGTGGGCCGTGCAACGTGGCCCGGAGGCCGGTTCGACAGTCCGCTGGTGGTCCGCCAGGTCCGCCACATCGGACCGGGCCTGCAGGACGACATCATCCTGGAGAATTACGCGGCGGAACCCGTTGAATGCGCCATCGAGCTGCTGGTGGACGCGGACCAGGCCGACCTCTTCGAAGTGAAAGGCGGCCGCACAACGGGCCCCGATGACACCACCCGCGCCGTGGTGGATGGAAAGCTCATCATCGAAGCATCCCGGCACGGCCAGCAGCGGGGCTCCGCCATCGGGGCCAAGGATGCGGAGGTGGGCACGGATGGGCTCCGGTTCAACGTCACCGTTCCGGCCCGCGGCAAATGGAGCACCAGCGTCATCGTGGTGCCGCTGGTCAATGGGGAAGCCCCGGAAAAGCCCTTCACCGAAGGCCAGCTCCCGCACCACCGTGAGGGCGTGCAGCGCCACTTGGCGTGGGAGGAGAACGTTCCGCGGATCAGCATCGAGGACACCAGCTTCCAGAATGTGCTCAACCGCAGCCAAAGCGACCTTGGTGCACTACGGATCTTCGATGCCCGCCATCCCAACCGCGCCGCGGTCGCGGCGGGGGCTCCCTGGTTCATGGCGCTGTTCGGTCGGGACTCGCTGCTGACGTCCTACATGAGCATGATGGTCAACCCCAATCTCGCCCTGGGCACGCTGCAGACCCTGGCCGGGATCCAAGGGAAGAAAGTGGACGTGGATTCCGAGGAGGAACCTGGACGCATCCCGCACGAGGTCCGGCTGGGCGTTACTGCCGGCCTGTCGCTGGGCGGCACGGCGTACTATGGCACGGCGGATGCCACACCGCTTTTCGTCGCAACCCTGGGCGAGCTGAGCCGGTGGGGGCTTTCCCGGGATGCGATCCAGCCACTGCTGGCCCACGCCGACCGCGCCCTGGAATGGATCGAAAAATACGGCGACCGCGACGGCGACGGCTTCGTGGAGTACCTCCGGCCCAATGACCACGGCCTGGTCAACCAGGGCTGGAAGGACTCCTGGGATGGCATCAACTTCGCGGACGGGACCATCGCTGAAGCCCCCATCGCGCTCTGCGAGGTCCAGGCCTACGTCTATGCGGCCTACCTGGGCAGGTCGCTGCTGGCCCACTGGACAGGGGATCCTGACCTGGAAAAGCACTGGGCCGACAAGGCTGCAGCCTTCAAGGAGGAGTTCAACAGGAAGTTCTGGCTGCCGGACAAGGGCTACTTTGCGGTGGCACTTGATAAGGACAAACGGCATGTCGACGCGCTGACGTCCAACATCGGCCACTGCCTGTGGACGGGCATCGTGGACGAGGACAAAGCCGCGTCCGTCATGGAAAACCTGATGTCCCCGCAGATGTTCACGGGCTGGGGCATCCGCACGCTGGCCTCCGACATGGGCGCCTACAATCCCGTCAGTTACCACAACGGCTCTGTGTGGCCGCACGATACCGCGCTGGTGGCCACTGGGCTGATGCGCTACGGGTTCGTGGACGAGGCCAAACGGGTGGCACTGGGCATCCTCGATGCTGCCCGGCATTTTGATAGCCGGCTGCCGGAATTGTTCTGCGGGTTCGACCGCGGCGAGTTTCCGGGCCCTGTTCCGTATCCCACCGCATGCTCACCCCAGGCGTGGGCGGCGGCGGCGCCCGTGCAGCTCGCCAGGATCCTGCTGCGCTTCGACCCCGTCTTCACCCGCAGGGTGGTGCACCTGGCGCCGATCCTGCCGGAGTCAGTGGGAACCTTCCGGGCCGAAAATGTCCTGTTGGATACCAGCCGGGTCACCATCACCGCCACCGGAACAACGGGCGCCATCGACGGACTCCCGCCGGGGCTGAAGCTCCTGACGGAGCCCCGCCCGCCACTGGCCTACCCACCGGACGGAACCCCCGCCAACTCCCGCGTCCCGGGCACCCAGCAGGCCAGCAGCTGAAGCGCTCAGGGCAGGGCGCGTTCCAGCACGAAGTCGTGCTCCACGGTGCTGCCCAGCCGGAACGATTTGGTGCCCACCTTCCGGAAGCCGGATTTCTCGTAGAAGCGGATGGCGCGGGCGTTCTGGCTGTTCACGCCCAGCCACGCCCCGGCGCCCCCGGTGGCAGCCGCGGCCTGGAGGCTGGCGTGCATCAGTTCAGCAGCCGCGCCCAGGCCGTGGTATTCGGGGTGGACGTAGCACTTGCTGATCTCCACGGAGGGCAGCAGTGCCAGTGCGGAGGCTACGTCCGGGTCCGCGGCCGGCCTGTCCACCAGGAGGCTGTAGCCGGTGAGCCGCCCGTCGGCGTCGATGACCAGGATGGTGACATCCGGGTCCTCGAGGTAGCCCGTGAAGTGTTCCTCGCTGAGCGTGTTGGCCAAGTGGGCGGCAATGTCGGCAGGTGAGGACGACGGCGGGCAGGCCAGCGGAAAGGTGACGGCCGCCAGGTCGGCGAGCGGGCCGGCGTCGTCCGCTGTTGCCCTGCGGATGATGTGGGTCATGTGGTGTCCCTCCACGTCAGGGGGTGATGGTTCGGACGGGGGAGCCGGCAAGCCAGGCGGTGATGTCCTCGAGGGCGCCGCCATAGAACTGCCGGTAGCTTTCCTGGGTGACGTAGCCCAGGTGGGGCGAAAGCACAGTGTTCGGCGCGGCGAGGAGCGGGTGCCCGGCCTGCAGGGGTTCCTGGTCGAAGACGTCCAGGGCGGCGCCGCGGATCCACCCCTCGTTCAATGCCTTGATGAGCGCGTCCTGGTCTACCAGGGGTCCGCGGGCGGTGTTGACCAGGAGGCCTTCGGGGCCCAGCAGCTTCAGCTCGGCCTCACCCACGATGTTCTCCGACCGCGGGGAGAGCCGTAGGTGGAGCGTTGCGACGTCGGCCACCGTGAAGAGTTCTTCCTTTGACACCGGCCGGGCGCCGGCTTCCGCTGCGGAGTCCGCAGTGAGGTTTTGGCTCCAGGCCACCACATCCATGCCGAACGCCTGCCCGTAGGCCGCAATCCGCCGGCCGATCTTGCCCAGGCCCACGATGCCCAGGGTCTTCCCGGCAAGTTCGACGCCTACCGTTGACTGCCAGGCACCTGCCCGCAGCGAGCTTTCCTCGGTGGGAAGGTGCCGGGCAATGGCCAGCAGGAGGGCCCAGGTGAGTTCCGGCGCTGCCGTAGGTGAGCCGGGCGTGCCGCAGACCGTCACCCCGTGTTCGGCGGCGGCTGCCACGTCGATCGCGGCGTTCGCCATTCCGGTAGTGACCAGCAGTTCCAGCGCCGGCAGCTCCTCGAAGACTTCCCGGGGGAACGCGGTCCGCTCGCGCATGGCGATCACCATGGTGGTGTCCGCCAATGCCGCAACCAAGGCATGCCGCGACGTGAAAGGTTCACGGTAGGTGGTCACGGTGACACCCGACGCCTCCAAAGCCGCGAAGTCGGCGAAGCCGTGGGCCACGTCCTGGTAGTCATCGAGGATGGCAAGGCGGTGCGTCATCGGGAGTCCTTCGCAGTGTCCTACGTCCTGGGTCACGCTTATCGTATGGCAGGGGCCGGCCCACAGGGTGCGTGAAGCCCCGGCAGCGCAGGAGCGTGATAGCAATGGGAGTGATGAATCCACGCCTATTCCCGATTTTGTCCCTGTGAGCGGCCCCGCCCTGTCCCGCATCCCGAAAAGCTGGGTCCTGCTGGCCTGCATCGGCCTGCTGGCCCTGAACCTCCGCGGCCCCATCGTTTCCGTGGCACCCCTGGTGGACCTCATGCAGGCGGAACTGCACTTTTCGCCGGTCATGCTGGGGCTGCTGACCAGCATCCCGGTGCTGTGCTTTTCGCTCGCCGCTCCGCTGGCGTCCCTGGCGGCGCGGAAGTTCGGTGCGGAGTTCGCGGTGACGCTGACCATCGTGGGGGTGCTGGCCGGCGTGCTGCTCCGTTCCGCGGGAGGGCCGGCGCTGGTGGTGGCCGGCACGGTGGTCATCGGCGTGGCCATTACGGTGGGCAACATTGCGGTTCCTTTGATCATCCGCCGGGATTTTGCGCCGCGGCGGCAGGGGACCGCGATGGGCATCTATACCGCAGCCCTGAACATCGGATCCTTCCTGACCTCGGTGGCCATGGCCCCGCTGGCGGCCGTGACCGGGTGGCGGCTGGCCCTAGCCGCGGTGGCTGTGTTGGCCGTCGCCGCGGTGGTGGTGTGGGTGCTGGCCGTGGGTCCCCGCACAGCGTTCCTGGTCTCGGCCGAAGACGGCGCGGACGCGCCGCGGGCCCCCGTGAGCCGTTCCGGGTGGATCACGGTGGGGCTCACCGCGGGCTTCGGGGGCCAGGCCTTCTCCTACTACGGCGTCACGGCATGGCTGCCCAGCTACCTGCACGACGAACTGGGCATGAATGCCGCACAGGCCGGCGCAGCGTCCTCGATCTTCCAGATCCTGGCCATCGTGGGCGGCCTCGGTGTGCCTTTTGCGGCCAAGTACATGAGTACGACGGCGGTGGCGGTCACCCTTAGTGCCCTGTGGCTTGCCGTTCCGGTGGGGCTGCTTTTCCTGCCGCAACTGTGGTGGCTGTGGTCCACCTCCGGCGGCATCGCACAGGGCGGCGGCATCACGCTGATCTTCATTGCCGTCATCAAGCTGGCCCGGGACCAGGCCGCTGCGGGCCGAATGTCCGCCACCGTCCAGGGGCTGGGCTACTGCCTCGCAGCCGTGGCCCCGCCGCTGCTGGGATTTGTCCACGACAGCTCTGGATCCTGGACGCCGGCCCTGCTGGTCATCCTGGGTTCGGTGCTGGCCTTCTTTGTCGGAACCACGCTCTCCGTGCGGAAGGTGCCGAAGGGCCGCTGAGGCGACCCGCCGCCGTCGGACGTTCCGTCACCCCCGACGCCCGCTCACTTCTTGCACTAAACGGTGAAACGCCCGCTCACTTCTTGCACCAAATGGCGGAACGCCCGATCACTTTCTTTGGGAAAGTGATCGGGCGTTTCGGGTTTTCCTGCAGTAAGTGAGCGGGGGTGTGAGGGGTGTTCCGTTGCCGGGCCGGCGCCCCGGATTTCGGGGGGCCTGTTGCGAAGGGCGTGCCGGCCCGGCAAACGGAGGTTTGGTTACGCCGCGGCGAGCTCCTCGACGGTGGCCTTTTCGCGGGCCTCGGTCAGGTAGCGGGCGTAGGCGGGGAGGGTGAGGAACGAAGGGAACTCACGGCTGAGCGTGACTTCCTCGAAGATGTCGCGGGCGTCCTCGAACCGGTCGCCGTCGAAGCGCTCCAGCCGGGCGAATTCCTCGTCCAGGAGTTCCTCCACCCACTCGTGGCTGACGATCTCGCCCTGGTCGGTGATGGCCCGGGCGTAGATCCACTGCCACAGCTGGGAGCGGGAGATCTCCGCGGTGGCGGCGTCCTCCATGAGGTTGTGGATGGCCACCGCGCCGTTGCCCCGGAGCCAGGATTCGATGTAGCGGATGCCCACTTCGATGTTGTTCCGGATGCCCTGCTCGGTGATGGTGCCGGTGGTCGCGGCAACGTCGATCAGGGCACGGTCATCGGGGGTGACGTCCTCGCGGAGCCGGTCCAGCTGGTTCGGCTTGCTGCCCAGGACGCCGTCGAACACCTCGCGGCACACGGGCACCAGGTCGGGGTGGGCCACCCAGGAGCCGTCGAAGCCATCGTTGGCCTCGCGGGTCTTGTCTGCGCGGACCTTCTCCAGGGCGTTGGCGTTGGCTTCGGGGTCCTTGCGGTTGGGGACGGCCGCGGCCATGCCGCCGATGGCCATGGCACCGCGCTTGTGGCAGGCCCGGACCAGCTGTTCGGTGTAGGCGCGCATGAACGGCTGGGTCATGGTCACCTGGCCGCGGTCCGGGAGGACGAAGCGCGGGCCGCGGGTACGGAAGTTCTTGATCAGCGAGAAGATGTAGTCCCAGCGGCCGGCGTTCAGGCCCGAGGCGTGGTCGCGCAGTTCATAGAGGATCTCCTCCATCTCGAACGCTGCGGTGATGGTTTCGATCAGCACCGTGGCGCGGATGGTGCCCTGCGGGATGCCGAGCAGGTCCTGCGCCAGGATGAAGATATCGTTCCACAGCCGGGCTTCGAGGTGGTTCTCGATCTTGGGCAGGTAGAAGTACGGGCCCTTGCCCTGCGCGAGGAGGCGGCGGGCGTTGTGGAAGAAGAACAGGCCGAAGTCCACGATGCCGCCGGCGATGGGCTGGCCGTCGATGAGCATGTGCTTTTCCGGCAGGTGCCAGCCGCGGGGGCGGACCACGATGGTGGGCAGGTCCCCGGCCGGGCGGAGTTTGTACTCCTTGCCTTCTTCGGTGGTGAAGTCGATCCGGCGCTCCAGGGCGTCGGTGAGGTTCAGCTGGCCCTTGATGACGTTCCGCCACGTGGGGGTGGAGGAGTCTTCCATGTCCGCCAGCCATACCTTGGCACCGGAGTTCAGGGCGTTGATGGTCATTTTCTTGTCCACCGGGCCCGTGATTTCCACGCGGCGGTCCTCCAGGCCCGGGGCCGGGGGAGCGACCCGCCAGGACGGATCATTCCGGATGTGCTCGGTTTCCCGCAGGAACCGCGGGTCCGCTCCGGCGGCGATGTCAGCCCGCCGGGTGCGCCGCGCCTGGAGCAGTTCCTGCCGCCGCTCCGCAGTGGCCCGGTGCAGCTTCGCGATGAACGACAGGGCGTCCGGCGTCAGCACCTCGTCCTGCCGGCAAATCGGCTGCGCGGTCAGGGTAATGCCATTGATCGTAAAACTATCGGTGAAGCTGTTCATCTCAGTCTCCTTAAAGACGAAAGGGAAGTTCGACGGCGGGTAGCGGCAGGGCGGCGACTGAGGCACGAGGCCGAGGAGCCGGTGTCGCGGCAGCCTGCGTAAAAGGGGCCCTGTGCCCGCCCCCGACCGAGTTCTACGAGGTCATGGGGCGGGCGTGGGGAATAGCAGGCAGAGCGACGCCGGTCCGAAGGCCGGAGGCGACACCCGCCGTCGTAAGTTGCTAGTGGAACTGGCCCTCTTCGGTGGATCCCACGAGGGCGAGGGTCGACGCGTTCGGGTTGAGCGCCGTGGAGAGGGTGTCGAAGTAGCCGGTGCCGACTTCGCGCTGGTGCTTGGTTGCGGTGTAGCCGCGGGACTCGGAGGCGAATTCCTTTTCCTGGAGCTCGACGTAGGCGCTCATGCCTTCACGGGCGTAGCCGTGGGCGAGGTCGAACATCGAGTAGTTCAGGGCGTGGAAGCCGGCCAGGGTGATGAACTGGAAGGTGAAGCCCATGGCGCCGAGTTCGCGCTGGAACTTGGCGATGGTGGCGTCGGCCAGGTGCTTGCGCCAGTTGAAGGACGGCGAGCAGTTGTAGGAGAGCATCTGGTCCGGGAACTCGGCCTTGACGGACTCCGCGAACTTGCGGGCCAGTTCCAGGTCCGGGGTTCCCGTTTCCATCCAGATGAGGTCGGAATAGGGGGCGTAGGCCTTGGCGCGGGCGATGCAGGGTTCGATGCCGTTGCGGACCTTGTAAAAGCCCTCGGCGGTGCGCTCGCCGGTGATGAATTCCTGGTCGCGCTCGTCGACGTCGGAGGTGATCAGGGTGGCGGCCTCGGCGTCGGTGCGGGCAATGACGACCGTGGGGGTGCCTGCGACATCTGCTGCCAGGCGGGCGGCGTTCAGGGTGCGGACGTGCTGCTGGGTGGGGATCAGGACCTTGCCGCCAAGGTGGCCGCACTTCTTCTCCGAGGCGAGCTGGTCTTCCCAGTGAACACCTGCTGCGCCGGCCTGGATCATGGATTTCATGAGTTCGTAGGCGTTCAGCGGACCGCCGAAGCCGGCTTCGGCGTCGGCAACAATCGGGACCAGCCAGTCCTCGACCGTCTGGATCCCCTCGGAGAACTCGATCTGGTCTGCGCGGAGCAGGGCGTTGTTGATGCGGCGGACCACGGTGGGGACGGAGTTGGCCGGGTAGAGCGACTGGTCCGGGTAGGTGTGGCCGGAGTTGTTGGCGTCGGCCGCGACCTGCCAGCCGGAAAGGTAGATGGCGCGCAGGCCCGCCTTGACCTGCTGCACTGCCTGGTTGCCGGTGAGGGCGCCCAGGGCGTTGGTGTAGCCGCCGGTTTTGTGCTCCTCGGTGAGCTGCTTCCACAGCTTTTCCGAGCCGCGGCGGGCCAGCGTCTGCTCTTCGGTGACGCGGCCGCGGAGGCGGACGACGTCGGAGGCTGAGTAGTCCCGGGTCACACCTTCCCAGCGGGGGTTGGCGGCCCACTCGAGCTCCAGGGCGGCGGCCTGCTCTTCGGGCGTCTGCTGGGTGGGCTCAAATGCTGCAGTCATCGTTGATCTCCTTGATTGAGCTCCGGATGGAGTAGGTGGGAACCGCTTCGTTGAGGTTCCCACCGGCTTATCCGGTGCGGTGTTTCTTTCCGTGACAACTACTTTTCAGCACTTTCAACCCCCTTTCTAGATGAAAAGTCTGGAAAGAAATGCACTTCTTCACGTATTCTTCATAAATGTCGCCTTCAAGCTGGAACAGGGACGTTTCCCAGCCACCGTCAGCCGCCGCAGCGGAACTTGACGTCATTGCGCTGGGCCGCCGCGTCCGCCATCTCCGCAAACAAGCCGGGCTCACGCTCGATGACCTGGGTGCCGCCGTCGGGACCGCTCCCAGCCAGCTGAGCCTGGTCGAGAACGGCAAGCGGGAGCCCAAGCTGACGCTGCTCCAGCACTTGGCAGCAGCGCTGAATGTCAGCATCGACCAGCTGCTCGGGGCCGAGCCGCCCAGCCGCCGAGCCGCCTTGGAAATCGAGCTGGAGCGCTACCAGCGCGGGCCGCTGTACGAGTCGTTGGACCTGCCCAAAATCCGCATCAGTTCGCGGCTTCCGCTGGATGTGCTGGAGGCCCAGGTGGGACTGCTGCACGAGCTGGAACGGAAGATGAACGAGCAGGTGGCCACCCCGGAGGAAGCCCGCCGCGCCAACGGCGAACTGCGGGCCATGATGCGGGAGCGCGGCAACTATTTCCCGGAGTACGAGGCAGAGGCGCAGAAGGTCCTCAAGGAGGTGGGTTACACCGCAGGTCCGCTGAGCCAGCACGTCATCGCGGACATCGCCGAGCATCTCGGTTTCACCCTGCATCACGTGGGGGATTTGCCGCATTCCACCCGTTCGGTGACGGATTTGAAGAACCGCAAAATTTACCTGACGCAGAGCCAGCGGCAGGACCACGACCCACGCTCGGTGCTGCTGCAGGCCCTGGGCCACTATGTCCTGGGCCATGAAACGCCCAAGAACTACGGTGACTTCCTGGCCCAGCGGGTAGCCACCAACTACTTCGCCGCCGCCCTGCTCCTGCCCGAGCAGGCAACCGTCGAATTTCTGCAAAAAGCCAAAGCAGCCAAGGAAATCGCCGTCGAGGACATCCGGGACGCGTTCGCCGTGTCCTATGAGACCGCCGCACACCGGTTTACCAACCTGGCCACCAAGCACCTCGGCATCACGACGCACTTCCAGAAGACCCACCAGAGCGGCATCATCTACAAGGCGTACGAGAACGACGGCGTGAACTTCCCGCAGGACCACACCGGCGCCATCGAGGGCCAGCCGTCGTGCAAGGCCTGGACGTCGCGGGCGGTGTTCGACGTCCCGGACAAGTTCAGCGCCTACAGCCAGTACACTGACACGCCGTCCGGCACGTACTGGTGCACGGCCCGCACCGAGCGGTCCGCCAGCGGGGAGTTTTCCCTAAGTATCGGGGTGCCGTACCAGCACGTGAAGTGGTTCCGCGGGCGGGAAACCACGGCCAGGGCGACGTCCAACTGCCCGGATCCGAAGTGCTGCAAACGGCCGCCCGCCGAGCTGGCCAACCAGTGGGCCGGGAACGCGTGGCCCTCGGCGCGGGCCCACTCGCACCTGTTGGCAGCCATGCCCCCTGGCGCCTTTCCTGGGGTGGACGAAACCGAGGTGTACAGCTTCCTGCAGGCCCACTCGGGGAGCTGAACAACGCCCCATCACTTCCTGCGGGTTTCTTCCTGACGCCCCATCACCTTCTGCGGGTTTCTTCCTGACGCCCCATCAGCTCCTGCCGGTTTCCTTCTGACGCCCCATCACTTTCTGGGCGGAAGTGATGGGGCGTTTTGGTTTGTGGGGCAGGAGGTGGTGGGGCGTTTTGGTTTGTGGGGCAGGAGGTGATGGGGCGTTTGGGTTAAGGCGGCAAAAGGTGATGGGGCGTTTGGTCAGCCGTGGAGCTTGCGGTAAGCCCCAGCGGCGGCGGGGTGCAGGGGGATCCCGGCGGTGTTGATGAGGCTTTCCGCGCTAAGGAACTGCACGCCCAGGGTGGATTGGGGAATGAGTTCGCCGGCGTTGTGCACCAGCAACTGGACTGTGCGCTCCACGGTGGCGCTGTCCAGGTCCCGCCGGCAGAGCAGCAGGTTGGGAGCCCCCACTGTCCACACCGCGGGTACTCCTGGATAGCTGCCCTCCGGAATCAGGACCCGGTCGTACATTCCGCCGTACCTCCGGCGCAGCTCCGGCAGCAGCGCGGACAAGTCCAGCAGTTCCAGCGCCACCTCCTGCTGCGCGGCGGCGATGGCGGCGGTGGGCACGCCACCGGACCAGAACAGCGCATCCACGGTCCCCGCCTTGAGCGCCGCGATGCCGTCGTTCAGGCCAAGATGTTCGACGCCGGCAGTCCCCGCAGAGGGCTGCGCCGCATCCGTTGAGGTGCCCAGCCCCGCTGC
Organism: Pseudarthrobacter niigatensis; assembly: GCF_030812615.1. Lineage (NCBI taxonomy): Bacteria > Bacillati > Actinomycetota > Actinomycetes > Micrococcales > Micrococcaceae > Pseudarthrobacter > Pseudarthrobacter niigatensis. Next base: position 149,393 of record NZ_JAUSTB010000007.1, read on the forward strand.
TTCGAGCAACCGGGGAGTGGTAAGGGAAGTCCCCGATCCGGGTTGCCCCACGGCCACCCGCCGCCCTGCCAGCCCGGAAATGTCCCGGATGGCACTGTCCTTCCGGACCACGCAGTGGACGTAGTTCTCATAAACCTTGCCGATCGCAGCGATCCCTGCCGCCTCCCCGCCGGACTGGTCCCCGGCGGCATCGGCCAGGGCGACGGCAAAGGCGGCACGCCCAGCCCGCAACTCGGCGATGTTGTCCAGGCTTCCGCCGGTTGCCACGGCCCGGGCGTGGCCGGCTACGCCGTGGCGCTCAAGCGCTGCGGCCAGCAGCGTCGAGAACTCGAGGTAGAAGCCGCCCGGCTCACCGCCCGCCACCACCAGGTCCTCCGGGCGGTCGCCCCCGGTGCAGGCGCTGAGGCCGGGCGGCAGGCAGGCCGCGAGTCCGACGGCGACGACTGACGTGAGCACGGACCGCCGCGGCACTTGCGGCACTGGACCGCCCGGGGCTACGGGATCACGCACGGGCACCACCCCGGCTGGAACCCGGGAGCGCATGGCCGGCAGGATGGACGGGGAACTCGATGCGCGCGGACAACCCATGGGGGACGGCATCGGCCAGCACCAGGCGCGCGCCGTTGGCAGCGGCAAGCTCTCCCACAATGGTCATGCCCAGCCCGGTGCCCGGAACCGACGCATGCTGAGGCGACCGCCAGAACCTGGTGGCTGCCGAGGCGCGCTCAGCGGCGGTAAGCCCTGGACCGTCGTCGGTAATTTCCACCGCCACCATGCCCGGTTCCGGCCGGACCGCCGCCGTGATGGTGGCACCCCGGGCGTACTTGATGGCGTTGTTGAGGAGCTCGGCCGCCATCTGGGCCAGCTCCGCCGGGTGGCAGGAAACCAGTGCCGGCGGCTGCGGGGCCGGAGCAAGGACCAGCCGGCAGCCTGCCTGTTCCGCCAACGGGGCTGCCCGTTCGATTTCGCCCTGGAGCACAGGGAACGGGTCCATCGGGTCCGGCGCGGGAAGCTCTTCGAGGCTGCCGGCAGCCCGCAGGTAACCTTCGGACGCGCGGTGCTCAGCTGCGGCGAGTTTCAACACTCCGTCCAGGATCTCTTCCACCCGGTCCAGCTCCGCCACGGCACGTTCGGCTGCGTCGTGTTCGCGGGCCGTTTTCAACTCGAGCTGCAGCAGGTCCAGCCGCAGCCGGAGTGCCCCCACCGGGTTGCGCAGCTGGTGCGAGGTGTCCGCAATCAGCTGGCGCTGTGCTGCCATGCTGGCACTGACAGTCCGCGCCATCGCTGTGAAGGACCGGCTCAGTTCCCGCAGCTCCGGGGGCCCGTCCTCAGGGAGGCTCCCGGTGCGCCCGGTCCGCTCCAGCTCGTGCAGGGCCGAATCCAGGCGCAGGACCGGACGCAGGACCCAGCCGGTGACCCGCGCAGCCCCCACCAGGAGTACGGCCGCCAGGGCAAGCGCGGCAACCCCCACCCCCAGCCAGCGTTCGCGGAGTTTCTGCCGTGCAGCGTCGGCGTGAACGTCCAGCAGCACGGCGCCCAGGACCTGGCTGGCGCTGCCGAACGGCCGGAAGATGAGCTGCGAACCGGAGCCAAGGGGTTCCAGTGGTTCAAGGGTGGTGTTGCTGACGTTCAGCCGGGCCAGGGACAAGGCGTTCTGCACGTCGGGCCGTCCGGCATCCAAACCACCGGAGGCCAGGGTCTGCTCCTGGACGCGCACCACGATCCCCTCGCCGTACAACCCGGAATACGTGTCCATCTCCCGCTGCAGCCGGGCCGTGTCCCCATCGCCCGCGGCGTCAAAGGCCACCTGGGCCAACCGGTTCAGGGAGGTGGCCCGGTTGATCTGGAGCTCCTGGGTCAGTTCACGTGACGCGGATGTGAGGATGGTGCCCGAGATCAGGAAGACCACCACCAGGCAGAGTACGCTGAGGACGCCCAGCACCCGCAGCCTCATCCGGAAGCCGCCTCCACCCGGTAGCCGACTCCGCGGACGTTGATGATGAAGCCCGGTTTCTGCAGTTTCGCCCGCAGCCCGGTGAGGTGGACATCCAGGGACCGGGAGGAGGCCAGGAAGGCGTCACCCCACAGTGCGTCCAGGATCTGTTCGCGGGTAACCACCGAGCCGGCGTGGCGTGCCAGCAGGGCGAGGAGTTCGAACTCGGTGGCGGTCAGGGCCAGCGGCAGCCCCGCTTTTGTAGCGGTGTGCCGCTTCAGGTCGATCGCCAGGTCGTCGAGCACAATGGTGTCTTCCTGCTGGACGCCCCCGGCCCGCGCCGCCCGCCGCGTCACCGCTTCGATCCGGGCCAGCAGTTCCACCAGCTTGACCGGCTTGACCAGGTAGTCGTCCGCGCCGGAACGGAGCCCGAGCACCACGCTGCGTTCGTCGTCCCGCGCGGTGAGGATCAGGATGGGGACGTCGGTGACCTGCCGGAGCTTGCGCAGCACCTCCAGCCCGTCCATGTCCGGCAGTCCCAGGTCGAGGAGGATCACCTGGAAGTTCCGGTGGGAGAGCAGCGCGTCAGCGCCGCGCGCGAGCCGCCGGGGGTGGTGGCCGGCGCTTTCGACGGCGGCGGTCAGGGCACCTGCCATGGCGTCGTCGTCCTCGACGATCAGCACGTCCATTGCCATCTTCCTTGCCGTTGCTGCGGTGCCTGGATCATCCCCCGCCTTTGGAGACTACCGCCTGAAGAACGGATTTGCCCGACGGCGGCAGGCCGGCAAGGCGGGGAGAGGCCGTCAGCGGATACCTAAGGAAGTGTTAGGAATTGCCCCTCCGCGTTGGTTGTGCGGTGGATCACCCATACCGTGGATGAGGCCCTCCGGCGTTGGAGGACGCACGTCACCACAAGGAGGAACTCACCGATGAGCACCCAGCAAACCGCGCCCCGATCGGAGGCCGCCCAGACCCGGCGGGCCGTGGGCAACATCCTGAAAGGTTCCGCCGGCAACCTTGTGGAGTGGTACGACCTCTACGTCTACACCGTCTTTGCCGCCTACTTCCAGGCCCACTTCTTCAATTCCAAGGATGAGCTCCAGGCGGGCCTCGAAGCGATGGCCGTGTTCTCGACGTCGTTCCTCATGCGCCCCATCGGCGCCTGGTTCTTCGGCCGGTACGCGGACCGCAAGGGCCGCAAGGCGGCGCTGACGCTCAGCGTCACCATGATGTCCGCCGGCTCATTCGCCATCGCGGTGCTGCCCACCCAGGACGTGATCGGCCTGTGGGCCATGATCCTGCTGGTGCTGGTCCGCGTGATCCAGGGCTTCTCCGTGGGCGGCGAGTACGGCACCAGCGCCACCTACATGTCCGAGGCCGCCACCAGCAAGCGCCGCGGCTTCTTCTCCAGCTTCCAGTACGTCACCCTGATTGGCGGCCAAATGCTCGCCCTGCTGGTCCTGGTGATCCTGCAGAACGCCATGCCCAAGGGCGACCTGGGCGAGTGGGGCTGGCGCATCCCATTCGCGATCGGCGGCGTGGCTGCCCTCGTGGTCCTGTGGCTCCGCCGCTCCATGGAGGAGACCGTTTCCGCCGAGCAGATAGAGGCCGCCAAGACTCCCGTGGTTGCCGGACAGGCCCAGCCGGGCACCATGAAGCTGCTGTTCACGAGCTACTGGAAGCCGCTGCTGGTCTGCATCGGCATCACCCTTGGCGGCACCGTGGCGTTTTACACCTACACCAACTTCATCCTGAAGTTCATGAACGATACCTCCGGCATCGCCAAGACCGACACCTCCGTGATCAACTTCTGGGCCCTGTTCATCTTCATGCTGCTCCAGCCCGTCTACGGCATCATCTCGGACAAGGTGGGCCGCAAGCCGCTGCTGCTCTGGTTCGGCATCACCGGCGTGCTGTTCACCTGGCCGCTGCTCTCCACCCTGGCCGGCACCAAGGACCCGTTCACCGCGTTCCTGCTGATGATGGGTGGCCTGCTGATTGTCGGCGGCTACACCTCGATCAACGCCCTGGTGAAGGCCGAACTGTTCCCCGCCTCCATCCGTGCGCTCGGCGTGGGCCTGGGCTACGCGATCGCCAACTCGCTCTTCGGCGGCACCGTGCCGCTGATCGGCGCCGCGTTCCAGAAGGCCTCGCGTGAGGACCTGTTCTTCACCTACGTGACCATCACCATCGCGATCTCGCTGGTGGTCTACATCTTTGCCCTGAAGAATAAGAAGGCCACGCACCTTGATGACGAACAGGGCCATGCATGGGCATCCAACGCGGCCGACGGCGAAGAACGGGTGGGTGCCGGACGGTAGCCTTTAGCGGCACCCAGGGGCCAGCTCCCCAAGGAGGCGTACGACGGCGGCTGCCGGGCCGCCGTCGTACGCCTCTTTTTGCATGCCACGCCCAAGTGTGCCCGGGGTGGGCGGACTATATTGGGCGAGTGTCAACACCACCACAATCGCGGGAGTCTGCACCATGGCCAAGGAACTTGCCACCCAGCTCATCGAACAACTCCAGGCTGCCGGCGTGCAGCGGATCTACGGGATTGTGGGTGACAGCCTCAACCCGATCGTGGACGCCGTCCGCCAAACGGGTGGCGCCGCGAAGGGCGGCATCGACTGGATCCATGTCCGCCATGAGGAAGCCGCTGCCTTTGCCGCCGCTGCCGAAGCCCAGCTCACCGGCAGGCTGGCGGTCTGTGCTGGATCCTGCGGCCCCGGAAACCTGCACCTGATCAACGGGCTCTACGACGCCAACCGCTCCGGGGCGCCCGTGCTGGCCATCGCCTCCCACATCCCCAGCAAGCAGATCGGCAGCAGCTTTTTCCAGGAAACCCACCCGGACCGGCTGTTCAACGAGTGCTCGGTGTACTCGGAGCTGGTCAGCACCGCTGAGCAGGCGCCCCGGGTGATGCACAGCGCCATCCAGCACGCGCTGGGGCTTGGGGGAGTCGCCGTCGTGACCCTGCCTGGCGACATCGCAGGACTGGAAGCCGCAGGCCCCACGCCGCTCCCGGCCACCTTCCGGCCGGCCAGCCTGGTCCCGGACCCGGCCAGCGTCCAGGCCCTCGCGGACGCCATCAACGACGCCGGCAAGGTGGCTATTTTCGCCGGCGCCGGCGTGGAGGGGGCGCACAGCGAGCTGATGGCGCTCGCCGAACTGGCCAAGGCGCCGGTGGGCCACTCCCTGCGCGGCAAGGACTTCGTCCAGTACGACAACCCGTTCGATATCGGCATGACCGGGTTGCTGGGCTACGGAGCCGCCGCGGAGGGCATCGAGGACGCCGACCTGCTGGTCCTCCTGGGCACCGACTTTCCCTATGACCAGTTCCTGCCTGACACCCGCACCGCGCAGGTGGACCGGGTGGCCCACCGGCTGGGCCGCCGGACCGACGTCGACATTGCCGTCCACGGCGACGTGCTGCCCACCCTGCGCGCTCTGCTGCCACTGGTGACGGCGAAGAAGAGCCGCCGGTTCCTGGACCAGATGCTGAAGAAGCATGACCGGCTGATGAACAAGGCCGTGGGCGCGTACACCCGGAAGGTGGAGAAGAAGCAGCCCATCCACCCGGAGTACGCGGCGTCGCTGCTGGACCAGGTGGCCGCCGAGGACGCCATCTTCACAGCGGACACCGGCATGTGCAACGTCTGGACCGCGCGGTACATCAACCCGCTGGGCACCCGCCGGCTGATCGGGTCCTTCCTGCACGGCTCCATGGCCAACGCCCTGCCGCACGCCATCGGCGCCCAGTTGGCCTACCCCGGCCGCCAGGTCATCTCCGTCTCCGGCGACGGCGGGCTGTCCATGCTGCTGGGCGAGCTCATCACCGCGGCCGCCTACAAGCTGCCGGTGAACGTGGTGGTGTTTAACAACTCCACCCTGGGCATGGTCAAGCTGGAGATGCTGGTGGACGGGCTGCCCGACTTCGGCGTGGACGTGCCGGACGCCAACTACGCGGCCGTGGCAGGGGCACTGGGCTTCCATGCCGTCCGGGTGACCGATCCTGCGCAGATCGAGGCGGCGTACCGGGAGGCCTTCGCGCACCCCGGCCCGTCACTGGTGGAGCTCATCACCGATCCCAAGGCGCTGTCCATCCCGCCGAAGATCTCCGGGTCACAGGTGTTGGGGTTCGCCACGGCGATGTCCAAGGTGGTGCTGAACCGGGGAGCGGGCGAGGCCGTGAGCATGGCGCGCAGCAACCTGCGCAACATCCCGCGGCGCTAGCTGTGCTGCCGAGTTCGCCGGAAACTGCCGGGTTCGCCGCAAAATCCCGGCGGTCTCGAGGGTTTCCGGCGAACCCGCGGGGAGATCGGTTCTACCGGGTGCCGCCCTGCCAGAGGGCGTCGAACGGGGCGCCGGAGGCAACGCGGTTGCGGATGCCGGCGGTAACAAAATCCTTGGCGGTCCGGGCAGCATCCAGCGGCGTGGCACCCTTTGCGAGCTCGGCGGTTACTGCGGCGGCCAACGAGCACCCCGCACCGGAAACTGCCACCTCGCCCACCTTGGGAGCACTCAGGACTTCGAGCGTCTCACCGTCGTAGAAGACGTCGACGGCGTCCGGGCCTTCCAGGCGAACGCCGCCCTTGGCCAGGACTGCTGCGCCGCTGAGCTCGTGGATCCGGACCGCAGCGGCCTTCAGCGACTCCACGTCCGTGATGTCCAGGCCGGACAACGACTCCGCCTCGAAGTGGTTGGGCGTGACAAACGTGGCCAGCGGCAGGATCTGGGCTTTCAGGGCCTGGTCCGTGTCCAGCGCGTGGCCGGGCTCCTGGCCCTTACAGATCAACACCGGATCCAGCACCACGTTGGCGAAGCTGTTCTCCTGCAGGGCACCGGCCACCGTGCTGATGGTGGCGGGGCTGCCCAGCATCCCGATCTTCACCGTATCCAAAGCCGAAGGTGCGCCGGACGCCGGACCATACGCCGCCGTCGTCGCCTCCAACTGGTCCGCGATCACCTGCTGGGCCACCGGCACGAACCGGTGGTTCCAGCTGTCCTTCGGGTCGAAGGACACGATGCACGTGAGGTTGGCGATACCGAAGACACCGAGTTCCTGGAAGGTCTTCAGGTCGGCCTGCGCGCCGGCGCCACCGGTGGCTTCGGAGCCGGCGATAGTGAGGACGACGGCGGGACTTGCGGTGGGCAGCGTTGCGTCAGGGGTAGCGGAAGTCATGCATCCATCCTGCCACCCGGCGTCGGGCGCTTTCCATGTGTCACCGGACAGGGGGCCGGGACGCGGTATGGTCAGGGTTCCAGCGGTGGGCCGGGCTTCCGCGCAGCCACGGGTTCCGGCGCAGGCGCGTCATGGACTGTGACGAGGCCGGACACGGCTGCCCGCCCCAGCGCTGCGCAGAACCCCGTCCAAAGGATCGTGCCCCACATTGCGGACCAGTGGCTGCCGGTGATGACCATGAGCGTGAGCACCCCCGTAACCAGCCCTGCCACGCCGACGGCCACGGCGTGGAGCAGCTGGTTGCGGACGGGCCGCATGCAGATCCCGGCAACCAGCGCCAGGGGCATTCCCAGGATTAGCGCGGAGAGCGTTCCGTAGAGGTAGCCGGGGAAACCCAGGGGGAACCCGAAGACCAGGACCGTGAGGCCCGCGCCGGGAAGGAACGCGCCTGGGCCGAAGGTGACGCGGAGCGGGCGGCTCATTCCCGGCCCTTGGCGATCTGCAGCAGTGCCCGGCCCAGCTCCGGCTGGCTGTAGACGAAGCCCGCGTCGAGGAGCTTCTGCGGCTGGACCCACCTGCTTTTGAGCACCAGCTCGGTTTCGGTGCGGATCAGGACGGCCCCTGCACGGAGGAGCCACGCAGGGGTGGGGAGCCCGAAGCGGGCGCCGTAGGCCCGCCGCACCAGGCGCATCATCTCCCGGTTGCTCACCACGTCCGGCGAAGCCACATTAACGGGTCCGGTGACGTCGGTCCGCGCATGCAGGAAGCGGATGCTGCGGTACAGGTCCTCCACGTGGATCCAGCTGAACTTCTGCCCGCCGTCGCCCATGTGGCCGCCCAGGCCCAGCCGCGCCAGGTTGGCGAACGGCGCCAGCGCGCCGCCGCGGCGGCCCAGCACGATGGCGATCCGCAGCGGGATCTTCCGGGTGGCCGGCGTGGTGGCCGCCGCGAGGGCGGCCTCCCACGCTTTGGCCACGTCCACGGAGAACCCGGAGCCAAGCTCGCCGTCGGTTTCAGGCTGGGGGTGGTCCCTGGCATCCCGGTAGATGGTGCCGGTGCTGGCATTGAGCCAGGTCGACGGCGGCTCCGGGCATTGTGCGATGGCCCGCCCCAGGGCCTGGGTGGTGGCCACGCGCGAGTCCATGATGAGCGCCTTGTTCCGCCGGTTGTAGCGGCAGGAGACGGACCGTCCGGCGAGGTTCACCACCAGCCCGGCGCCGTTGAGCACCCGGACCATGCCGGCGTCGTCATCCCATCCGGCCGCGGCGCTGCCCGTTCCCTTGCGTCCAATGGTGCGCACGGTCCATCCGTCTTCCCGGAAGCGCCGGCGAAGGTATGTGCCGATGAAGCCGGAAGCCCCCGCCACCACCACGGTCTTTGTGCAGTCCATGTTTCCCCCAATGTTTCTTCCCTAATCGCGGATGCTGCGGCTCAGGTCCAGGACGTCGTCCAGCACCTTGCTGACTCCCGGGATGCGGGCCAGTGCGAGACCGCGGGCAATGAGTGGGGCCGCACCGTCCACCAGCCTCCTGGTCCGCCGCTGGCCCTCCGAGGTGTCATAGACCCAGAAGAGCGTGATGCCCATGTAGCAAAGCCACAGCAGCTCCGGCAGGTCGGTCCGCAGCTTCTTCGGTACGGCAGGCCTGGCCCCGTCCACGGTGCGCCTGAAGATGTCCAGGGATGCCTCGCGCGCAGGCGTGGACCCTGCTGAGAAGGGGTTCACCGGTGATGTTGGCCGGATTGCGGTGGCAACGAAGTCCGCGCCGAACCGGTGGTACGGGGCCATGACGTCAAGGCCGGCATGCAGCGTGGCCTTCAGGCGCTCAGCCAGGGAAGCGGTCCCGTCCAACGCTTGCGAGGCCCGCGCCGCATGCTCTGCCTGCACCTGGATGTACAGCTCGTGGACCAGGTCATCCTTGGACGCGAAGTAGTAATAGGCGTTGCCGACGGAGACGCCTGCCCCGGCGGCGATGGCGCGCATGGTGGTCTTCTCGAACCCGATATCTCGGAACATTCGCAGCGCCGTGTCCGCCACCAGCTGCCTGGTCTGTTCGCTCTTCGCTGCCACGGCACCCCCATTCTTGAACATGTTCAAAAACAGTGTGCCACAGTAGTTGAACATGTTCAAAAACTGTTTCCGTGCTAACCAGCCCTTCTCCTGGGGAGCTTTGCCGCAGGGCACGGTGCGAGAATGGCACGAGTGCTAATACAACCGGCCGCCCCGTACGGCAGGCCGGCCAACCACTCCTGAACGGATCCCTCAATGACCTCCGCCCCCGGCCACAGTGCCGTGCCCCAAACCGTCCAACCCACTGCCGCAGGTCCCGCCGCCAGATTCGCGGACATCGGATCGCCCTACTTCGGGATCATGCTGGCAGCCATGGCAGTGGTGCTGATCCTGTCCAACATTGGAGCGTCCAAGGGGGTGGCATTCGGCCCCATCGTCACCGACGGCGGCTTCTTCCTCTTCCCGCTGGCTTACATCCTCGGCGACGTGATCAGTGAGGTCTACGGCTTCAAGGTGGCCCGCAAAGCCATTTTCACCACATTCGCGCTGTCCGTCTTCGCTTCCCTCTGCTACTGGGTTGTCATTGCGCTGCCCGGGTTCGACGACGAGTACGGTGCCGCCAAGCAGTCCGCCCTGGAAGGGGCGCTTGGCCCCGTGCCACAAATCGTCCTGGCCTCCCTGCTGGCATTCCTCGCAGGGCAGACCATCAATTCCTGGATCCTGGTCCGGATGAAGGCCCGCACCGGGGAGAGGTCCCTATGGGCGCGGCTCATGGGATCCTCGGGCGCCGGGGAGTTTGTGGACACGCTGATCTTCTGCAGCATCGCCGCACCCGTCATCGGCATCGCCGACCCCGGCAGCTTCGTGAACTACGTGCTGGTGGGTTTCGTCTACAAGACCGTGGTGGAGTTCCTCTTCGTCCCCGTAACCTCGCTGGCCATCAACTGGGTCAAGCGTCGCGAGCCCAGTTACGGCGCCGCCGGCCACGCCGCGGAAGGGGTGACAAACGCCGCATAGCTGCCGCCCGGCGTCGTACGTTGCAACTGCTGATCGCGTGGGATCGCCGGAAAGCTGCCGGATCGCCGGAAATTACCGGCGACCCGGCACCCTTACGGCGATTTCGCGCTCCGGCCGGGTGGCTAGGGCCGGAGCGCCGCAAGGACACGGGCCTTAAACTCGTGTTCGCGGAAGAGGTCGGCCCATTTCACGCGCACAAAGGTCCAGCCGTCCTCGGTGAGGGCGTTCTCCCGCTGCCGTTCCTGAAACAGCACCTCGGCCGTTGGCTTGTAGTCGAAGTACTTCGTTTTCCCGTCGAATTCGAGGGCAACCTTCTTTTCCTTCCAGGCGAAATCCAGCCGATACCGCCCGGCACGCGTCGCCACCGCAACCTGGGGCTCCGGCAGGGGAAGTTTCAGCCGCAGCAGGAGTTCGCGCGTGAGTGTCTCGCCGGCGGACTCCGACCGCGGATCTGCGTGGGCGAGCGCCAGCCGGAGGGTCCGGATTCCGCGGCGTCCCTGCAGGCCGTCAGCCATTCTCTCCATGAGGGCCTTGTCCGCACCTAGCCGGAGGGCGTGGTCCATCAATACCAGTGACTGCCGGTAAGCCAGCATCATGGCGCAATCCACTGCCGTCCGCTCCAGCGAGGTCACCCGGAGGTTGCCGAGGGTCACCACTTCCGGCCCGGTCCAGGGACGGGTGTGGCCACGGACATCCTTGCCGAGCCGCTCGCTCGAGGGGTTTCCCGGCAGTAAAAGGTGGATCAGGTCATCAACATCCCAAACATACAAATGGTGCAGCCGGGCGGCGGAGGTGTGGCTGTACACATAGCCGCCGGCTGAAGTGGTCAGCGTCCCGTGGGCATGGGCGTGGATCAGCTGCCTGCTGCGGACTGGCCCCGACTGCTTCTCCCACAGCTCGGCGCGGATGTAGCAGCCATGGCGGAGTCGGACCAGCTTCCCGTGGAGGGCCAGGGCCTTGATGGCCCGGGAATTGAGGCCGTGCCCGTGCAACTGTTCCGTCCGCCAGAGGTTGCCGGTGCCTGGAAGAGCGGGAAGGCGTGCTGTCTGCTGCGGTGTCATTCCGACAGGGTCCCGCCGCTGCGGCACCATGGGAAGGCGCCGCCGTCGTCATGTGGAAAACGTCCCGCGTCCCGAGCTCGCCGGAAGCCGTCCGGATCGACGGAAAGTTCCGGCGGGCCGGCAGCTTTCCGGCGGGTTCGACGGCGGCGGGCCGGCTTAGGCCTTCAGCGTCCCGTCCAGCAGGGCGCGCAGTTCCTGGAAGTGCCGCTCCGTGGCTTCGGGGTGGAACGCCGAGGTGTCCGCCATGGAGTAGCCGTGCGGTGCCCCGGCGTAGATCTCGTTGGATGCCTGCAGTCCCGCGGCGTGGAGCGCTTCGCCCAGACGGGCGACGGCGTCGGGGGCCATGCTCCGGTCGTGGTCCGCGTGGCCGAAGACGAACCGCGCCCGCGCGTTGCCAAGCCCCAGGTGCGGGCTGTCCGGATCCTCCGTTGCCAGGCCGCCGCCGTGGAAGCCGCCGCACGCTGCCACCACTTCGGGGTGCGAGGTGGCGGTCCGGACCGCGAGCCGGGCGCCCATGCAGTAGCCGGTGGTCCCGATGGGGCCCGGCGCCACGTCGTCGAGGGCTGCCAGCGCGGAAACCCAGGCATCGATGTCCGGCAGGGCCTTGTCCGGGGTCAGCCTGCCCACCCGCGGGAAGGCAGCCTTGCCGGCGGCTTCCCGGCCCTCCTGGGTGGACATGTCACCCCCGGGGGCAAGCTCGGCGACTGTTCCTTCACGGTAGAAAACGTTGGGCGCCAGCACCACGTAGCCCCAGTCGGCAATGCGCTGGGCCATCTCCTGGATGCGCGGGCGCAGGCCGAACGCGTCCATGTAGAAGATGACTCCCGGGAACGGGCCGTTTCCGGCGGAAGGGCGGGCAACGATGGCTTCGGCACGGCCTGCAGGGGCCTGGATCTCGATGAGCATCTGGTCAGGATAGCGGAGGCGCCCGGGAGGCATGCTCAGGAGTAGTACCGGCCCAGGGTCTCTGCCTTGAAGTCGAAGAACGTGCCGGACTCGATGGCCAGCCGGGCGTCGTCCACCATCTTCACCACGAACCGCTCGTTGTGGATGGAAATCAGGGTGGCGGACACCATTTCCTTGGCCTTGAACAGGTGGTGGATGTACGCCCGCGAATAGTTGGTGCAGGCGTAGCAGTCGCAGCCCTCCTGCAGTGGCCCGAAATCGCGCTTGTACTTGGCGCCGGAGAGGTTGAACCGGCCTTCCGGGGTGTAGAAGGCGGAGTTCCGGGCCACCCGCGTGGGGGAGACGCAGTCGAACGTGTCGGCGCCGTTTTCGATGGCCGTGAAGATGTCATCCGGTTCGGAGATGCCCAGCAGGTGCCGCGGCTTGTCCTCCGGCAGTTCCTCGTTGCACCAGCGAACGATCGTGCCCAGGTTTTCCTTCTCCAGCGCCCCGCCGATGCCGAAGCCGTCGAACGGCATGGCGCCAAGGTCGCGGCAGGCCTTCCGGCGCAGGTCCTCGTACTGGGCGCCCTGGATCACGCCGAACAGGGCCTGGTACGGCTTGCCCGCGCGGTCCTCCGTCAGGCGGAAGTGTTCCGAGATGCACCGCTCCGCCCACAGCCGGGTGCGCTCCAGCGATTCCTCCTGGTACCGCCGGGAGTTCTGCAAGGTGGTGAGCTCGTCGAACGCGAACATGATGTCCGCGCCGATCTGGTGCTGGACCCGCATGGAGATTTCGGGGGAGAACCGGTGGCGGTCGCCGTTCAGGTGGGACTTGAACCACACGCCGTCGTCATCGATGTGCGCCAGGCGCTCTTTGCCTGGGGCCACGGCGTCATCAGGCCCGGAAGTATCCACGGACTTCATGTCGATGACCTTCTTGAACCCCGAACCGAGGCTCATCACCTGGAATCCACCGGAATCAGTGAAGGTGGGGCCGGGCCAGTTCATGAAGGCACCCAGCCCGCCGGCCTCGTCCAGGATGTCAGGGCCCGGCTGCAGGTACAGGTGGTAGGCGTTGGCCAGCAGGGCCTGCGCGCCCAGGTCCGCCATTGATTCAGGCAGTACGGCCTTCACCGTGGCTTTGGTCCCGACGGCGATGAACGCCGGGGTCTGGATCTCACCGTGCGGGGTGGTGATGGTCCCGGTGCGGCCCAGGAATGCCCCGCCGTTTTCAGCCTCCTGCGCGGCCGATGGCGGGCAGGACTCCGCCAGGCGGGTGCCGACCTTGAAGGAGAACTGTGATCGGGTTTCCGGCAGGGCGAAGGCGGGGTTGGCTGGCACCGTACCAGTGTGCCAGCAATCCCCCCGCGGCCCGTAAACGCGGGCCCCGGTACGCTCAGCTGGCCGGTTCTGAGGCCGGGTAGTTCGAGGCCCGCCAGGAATCCCAGGATTGCCGGATGGCGTCGAAGGCGCCGGCGCCAAGATCGTAGGTCGAGGCGATGACGAACGAGCCATCACCCTCCTCGCGGACGTCCTTGATGGCGGGATGGTCTGCCACCACCAACAGCCCCTCGCCGTGTTCCGCGTAGCTGTGCACCGTGAGCCCCACCTGGTGGCTGGTCCGGTACCAGACTTTGCCGCTGATCTCCTCACCGGTGCCGAGCGTCAGCTGGTACGGCTCACCCGGCGCCGGGAGGTCGGAGAGCCCCAGCTTGTCGATCGCGGAGCCGTTGCCCTCGGTCAGGTGCAGGAACAGGGTGTGCCGCTTGCCGTGCGGGTGGCGTTCCAGGGCGAACCGGAGCTGCTGCAGGAAGGTCAGCCAACCCTGCGTGATGTCCTCGTCCCATGCCGCCCATTCGGAGTTGTGGTCCACCGCGCCGCGGGTGACGCTGACCCGGGTACCGTCCGCAACCGGGTGGAGCTCGAACGTGTCCCCGCCGTGCACGGTCAGGCTGGTGTGGTCCGCGGATTCCTGTACATCGGAGAAGTAGATCTCCTTGATCTCGGACTCCAGGTCTTCGGCCTGCCAGCCGTGCCACTGGGCCACCCTGGACGGTTCCCGCAGCATGGTCCAGACCTGCGGGGCGTCGGCGTTGATCACTACGCTGAGATTGTTCGTCATAGCCCCGAATGTACAACTCCGGCTACCCCCGGGGTAGGGCTAATTTCCCTTGCTGGAAGTTACCGGCAACGTGGCCCTGTGTTCAGGAGCGGACGGCCTCCAGCTCGTTGCTGATGCGCCGTTCAAGTTCGGACATGCCGATGGTTTCGGAGCCGCCGTGGGCCCGCAGGAACAGCAGGGATTCGAGCCGCAGCAGCCGCCATTCGCGCTCGGCGTCGTGGTTGGAGTTGTCGATCGAGCGGAAGATTTCCTTGTCGTACAGGTTGGGTTCATTGAGCGAGCGCTGCCGCACCTTGGCTGCCATCCGTGCCTTGAAGGCGTCCGTCTCCTGGTTTTCGGGAGTGCGGATCAGTTTCTCGTAGACCTCGGCCCGTTCGTCCTGGCCATCCTGCCGGCAGATGTAGCTGGCCAGCGCCAGGGCTGCCTCCACTGAGGTCCACCGGCCGGGGTTCCCGTCGTAGGGGAGCACGGTGATCAGGTCTGCCACCGATAGTGCGCCGTCCGCGTCCTTGAGCGTGATGAACAGTTCGTGCGCCAGGTCGCTGAGGTCCTTCAGGCAGCTGCCGGACTTGAAGTTGACCCCCTTCGAGAGCCGGTCCGCCAGGAGCAGGACGCCCTCGGCGTCTGGGTGGGCCTCCGCGGCTGCCTCCACCACGGATTCGGGGGTGCCGTCCGGGGCGGGGATGAGCGCCAGTTCCTCCTCGCCGGGCCCGGTCACCGCGGGTGGTGCCGGGGGAAGGGGAGGGACGACGACGGCGGGCGCCACGTTGAGGGGACCGGTCCCGGCGCCGGGCTGCTCCTGCGCGCCGTTCCGGGGCATCAGGGTTTCCGCGGGTGGTGCGGCCTCGGGAAGGTCCGCCGGCAGGGGGAGCTGGGTGATGTCGTCGTGCGCGCCGTCCACCACGGTGACCATGGTGCCGATGGCCACCCGCAGTGT
This sequence comes from Pseudarthrobacter niigatensis, assembly GCF_030812615.1. Lineage (NCBI taxonomy): Bacteria > Bacillati > Actinomycetota > Actinomycetes > Micrococcales > Micrococcaceae > Pseudarthrobacter > Pseudarthrobacter niigatensis. The sequence goes on from NZ_JAUSTB010000007.1 coordinate 164,540, forward strand.
GCCGCCGCCGGAGAGGCTGGCCAGGACCAGTGCGGGGGAGCCGAAGTCGTCGTGCTCAAGCTCCACCTGGTCGATTTCGGCAGTGCGCCGGCCGTCGGGGAGGAGGATGTGGCTGCCGGTGGTCAGAGATCCAGCCTGCTGTTCACGGTGGTGCCTGGCGGCTGGTGATTCGGTCATGGGAGTCCTTAAGTTCTCTTGCGGTCCGCCCTACAGTCTACAAAGGCGGGCACTCAAAACCGGGGACCCCCACGTCCCGGCGGGGTGGTCAGAAGCCCACGCCTGCAAACGCCAGGGCCTGCCGGATCAGGCCGCCGCGGCCGCCGGAGAACTCCATCTGCACGCCGGGGCTGAGGACTTCCTCCGGGGTCATCCAGGTCAGTTCGAGGGCGTCCTGGCGCGGCTCGCACTCGCCCGTCACCGGGATCACGTAGGCCAGCGACACGGCGTGTTGCCGCTCGTCCGTGAAGCCGGTCTGGGACGGCGCGGGGAAATATTCAGCCACGGTGAACGGCACGGGGCTCAGCGGCAGCTGCGGGAACGCCAGGGGGCCCAGGTCCTTTTCCATGTGCCGGAGCAGGGCGGCGCGGATGGTTTCGCGGTAGATCACACGGCCGGAAACCAGGGAGCGCACCATGGTCCCGTCCGCGTCCGCCTGCAACAGCGTTCCCACCTCGTTGACGTATCCCAGCGGGTCCAGCCTGACCGGTACTGCCTCTACGTACACCATGGGCAGCCGCCCGCGCGCCTCAAAGAGGTCTTCTTCGGAGAGCCAGCCGGGATTCGGGTCAGGTGTGCGCACGTTCATGCTTAAGTTCTACCCCATGGGGCGGTGCTGGGAGACCCACACCGTGGCGGGCGCGTTGGGGCTGCCCGCGTCGGGATTGGCCACATGGAGGGTGCTGCCAAACGCCTCCTCCGTCAGGCTGGCGGAGAAGCCGGCCGCGGTGAGGCGCTCCCGCAGCTGCTCCAGGCCGCCGCCGTATTCAAAGCCAAGGCCCGAGCGGGACGCTCCGGCTGCCGGCCGCACCAGGAGTACCCCGCCGTTCTTGGCCGTGAAGTCCGCGGTTTCGTCGTTGTCCGGCACGGGCCGGGGGCGGGCGCCGATGTGCAGCAGCGTGCGGACGGCACCTTCGGGGTCCTCGGTGTACCAGACCGCGGCGACGGCCAGGGCGGGATCGGCGTCGGCACACTGGGCAAAGTGGGCGGCCTTGTCCGCGAGGAAGCTGAACCCGTCCGGCGCGCTGATCCGGCAGGCGTCACCGTGGTCGGCGGTAACGGGTTCGGCCGGTCCGGTGCCTTCCGCCGCTCCCTCCTGTGGGGAGTCTTCCTTGGCTGAGGCGTTGGTGCGCCTGGCGAATTCGGCAACGTCGCCCACTTCCACGGCCAGCACCGTCCGGCCGTCCTGTCCGGAACCGGCCTCGGCGGAATGGACTGCCAGCCGCCCTGAGCCCGAATCGAAAACCGTCCACCCGCCGTCGTCCTCGGTGGGGACCATTCCCAGGGCGGTGAGGAGCTGTTTCCAGGCCTCGGTGCGCGAGGTGAAATGGACGGGGCGGACTCGGAGCATGGCATTGTCCTCGGGGTTGCGGATGGGCCGGTAGGGCCATGATGCCACGTGTTGCTGTCCGGCACACGGGCCTTGTGGTACGGGATTCCACAGGCAGAATTAGGCCATGGCCAATGACCTTGAGGAACTGCTGCTGCCCGACGCTGCCGCCTGGCGTGCCTGGCTGGAAGAGAACCACGGCACCAGCCCCGGGGTGTGGCTGGTGCTGCACAAGAAGGGCGGGACGGTGACGGGCCTTGACTACGCGGCGGCCCTGGACGAAGCCCTTTGTTTTGGCTGGATCGATGGGCAAGGCAGGCGCCGGGACAGCGAAAGCGTGTTCCAGCGGATGACGCCGCGGCGCCCCCGGAGCATCTGGTCGGCCCGGAACGTGGGGCACATTGCCCGGCTGGAGGAGGCCGGGAAGATGACCGACGCCGGACGGGCCGCCGTGGCGGCGGCCAAGGCGGACGGCCGCTGGGACGCGGCCTACGGTGGGCAGGCCGACCTCGAGGTGCCGGAAGACCTGGCGGCCGCCATCGCAGCCAACCCGGCAGCGCAGGCCACCTTCGAGGTCCTGACAAAAACCAACCTGTTCGCCCTGGTGTTCAGGACCAATTCGGCGAAGCAGGCGGCCACCCGGGAACGCAGGATCGCCGGGTTCGTGGACATGCTGGCACGGGGAGAGACACCCTATCCGCAGAAGAAGCGGCCACCGGCACGGGACTGACTGCCGGTGTATGACGTCCCCGGATTGGGTTCCCGGGAACAGGGCCGGTAATATTGACGGTTCACTTGCGCTGGTGCCGTTCCCCTGTCCCGGGGGACGGCACTTGTGCGTTCAGCGACGGATCGACACCACCCATGCCCTTCCCACGTCCCGCGTCCATTCGTGCCGCCCTCCGGCGACCCCCCATTCTGTGGGTCCTGGCCGCCGTCGCCGTGCTGGCGCTGGCCGTTTCGCTGGTACTGGCCGGTACCGTCCAGCGGGGCCCCGGTACGCAGGAAAGCGGCCCACCAACCGCCGCGCGTCCAACGGAAGCCGCGCCGGAGGGGGATGACGTTTTCCGGCCGGCGTACCACCTCACGCCGGACGAACACTGGATGAACGATCCGCAGCGGCCCTTTTTCCTCGACGGCCTCTGGCATTACTACTACCTCTACAACGCCGACTACCCGGAAGGGAACGGCACCGAGTGGTTCCACGCCACCAGCACGGACCTGGTGCACTGGAAGAACGAAGGGGTGGCTATTCCCAAGTTCCGCAACGGCCTGGGCGACATTGAGACCGGCTCCGCCGTAGTGGACACGGAAGGGACGGCTGGGTTTGGCAAGGGGGCCGTGATCGCCGTCCTCACCCAGCAGCACGACGGTGTCCAGCGCCAGTCCCTGTTCTACTCCACGGACAAGGGCTACAGCTTCCAGGGCTACGGACAGAACCCGGTGATGGAGAACCCCGGCGCCGAGCACTGGCGGGACCCGCGGATCGTCCGGGACGAGGCCAATAACCAGTGGCTGATGCTCCTCGCGGAGGGCCACAAGATCGGCTTCTACACCTCCAGGGATTTAAGGCAGTGGACCTATGTGTCCGGCTTTGGCCAGGAGGGGCTGGGAATCCTGGAGTGCCCGGACTTCTTCCAGCTGGACCTCGACGGCGACCCCGCCAAGCGCACCTGGGTCCTGGCAGCGAGCGCCAACGGATCCGGGGAGGGGCGCACCACCGGCGTGGCCTACTGGACCGGCAGCTTCGACGGCAGGGCCTTCACCGCGGACGGCGGCCACCAGTGGCTCGACGGCGGACCGGACTTCTACGCGGCCGTCACCTGGGCTGGCCCGGGGCTTGACGACGCGCAGCCGATGGCGTCCCGGCACGCCATCGGCTGGATGAACAACTGGGCCTACGCCCGGAACCTTCCCACCAACGGCTGGTACGGGGCGGCCTCGGTGGTGCGGGACATCCGGCTGGCGTCCGACGGCGGCCGGCCGGCCCTGGTGTCCTCGCCTACGGCCGCGCTCCAGTCACTGGAGGGGGCGCCAGTGCAGGTGCCCGGCGGGAGCATTGATGGCGGCCTGGCACTCCCGGTCCCGGACAGCGGCGCCTTCAAGGCCGACGTCGAGCTGGCCAAGCCCGCGGACGGGACCGGGGAGGCGCGGGTGCTGCTGCAAAGCGGCGGCACCACCTATGCCACGGTGGGCTACGATTTCGCGGCCGGCCGGGCGTTCGTGGACCGCGGCGGCGATGCGGCGGCCGGCGGGAGCGGCCTCGCTGACCAGGCGGACGCCAGCCGCGTATACCGGCAGGAGCGCTCGGTGGACGCCCGGCCGGCCGGGGACACCGTCCGCCTCACCGTCTACGTGGACCGGTCCTCCCTGGAGGTCTTCGTGGACGGACAAGCCCTGACCTCGCTGGTGTTTCCGCCGGCGGGACCCAAGGAAGCCCGGCTGGTGGCGGAGGGACCGGTATCGCTCAAACGCGGCACCGTCACGCCGCTGGCCGGCATCCGCTAGGCGCCGGCTGCGGCGGTGACGGCGGCCGCTGCCTCCAGCGCCATCCAGGCCTGGAGCTGGGTGGAGAGTTCGACGGCGGCGCCCGGCGGATACGTCGCGGCCGCCGGTTTGGCTGCGTGCAGCGAGAAGATGCTCGTGCCTTGCCGCCGGGCATTTGCCTCGCCGGGGCCGACGGGGCGCCGGCCGGACCAGAGCGCTTCAGCGGTGTCCGTCACCAACCGTGCAGCCGTGGCGCGGGTAGCCGCGGGAAGCCGGCGGTCTGCCGCGGCGAGTGCCAGGTAACGGCAGAGAATCCCGGTGAAGAGGCCGCCGTCGCCTGTTCCTTCGCAGCGCAGCACCGAACCACCGGAGCCCGTGCCGGCTCCGTTGCCGCTGCCCGGGACGGTCAGCAGCCGCTGCACGGCGTCCACCAGGACCGCAACCCGGCCCAGGTTCGCCTCGCCGCCCAGCTCCAGGAGTGCTCCCAGCACCGGGCCCTGGTTGTAGGTGTATACCGCCCGCTCCAGCACCACCTCTCCGGAGGGATCCAGGCGTGCGCCGTCAAGGTAGAGGGCCTGGTCCGCGTCAAAGAGCGTGGTGTCGAGCCAGTCCAGCAGGGCCTGGGCCTTGGGCTGATGGCCGGTGCGGGCATAGAACAGGGCCACCGGCGCGGTGGCCGGGGTGTTCTTGAAGTCGCGTTTCTTGCTCCAGAAAGTCCCGCCGCCCAGGTCATCGGTGCAGGCGGCGTCGAACTGCAGCGCCAGCGACGCCCGGACCACGGCGTTGCGGCGGCGGCCAGGACGACGGGTTTCCTCGGCCAGCCTGTCCAGGCGGAGCGTTGCCAGCGCCAGCCACGCCATGTCGTCGTAGTAGCTGTTCACGAAAGTCAGGGCGTTGCGGAGCCTGATCCCGGTGACCAGGCGCGAGGCCAAGTGCCCGGCGCTGGGCCGGCCCGGGCCGTCGAACCGGGCCGCCGGGGTGGCTCCGCCGCCCAGTTCCCGCCGCCCGGCGTCCACCAGGCAGTCAACGTAGTGCGCCTGCCACCAGTAGTGCCAGGGGAGGGCCAGCGATGCGGCAGGCCGCATCCGGCGGAGTGCGGTACGCCATCGCGGCGCTGGCTGGGTGCCCGGCTCCTGCTCCGGCGTTGAGGGGGTGGGCGGTCCGGCCGGGTGCCTGCCCTGCCACAGCACTGCGCCCAGGTGGGTTCCGGGCAGGAACAGCAGTTTCCGGCCGAACAGGGCGGTCACGGACCGGGCCGCGTGGTTCGCCCTGTCCTGCCAGGCGGTCAAGGAGGTGCTGCTGGACGTCATGCCGTCCACCCTAACCGTGCCGCCGGCACCAGGGAGGGCAGGGCCTCGGGGGTGAGTGCGGCGGCGCGGGATTTCAGTTAACATTCATTAACTGTTGCTCGGGTCGCGCCGCGGCATGGGGACACACATCAAGGAGGATGGATGGACATCAAAGGCAGCGTCGCACTGGTGACAGGCGGGGCGTCCGGGCTGGGAGCAGCCACCGCGCAGAGATTGTTCGACGCCGGCGCATCCGTCGTGCTCGTTGACCTGCCGTCCTCGGGCGGACAGGCACTGGCGGACGAACTGAACGGCCGCGCCGCAGCCGGCCAGTCCGCCGTCTTTGCCCCCGCAGACGTGACCAGCGAGGCCGACGTACGGGCCGCCGTCGGGACCGCCGCGGGGCTGGGCCCGCTCCGGATCGTGGTGAACTGCGCAGGGATCGCCACCCCCGGCAAGGTCCTGGGACGGGACGGTGTGCTGCCCCTGGAATCCTTCAGCAAGGTCATCCACGTCAACCTGGTGGGGACCTTCAACGTCCTGCGCCTGGCCGCCGAAGCGATGGCGGCCACCGAGCCCGCCACCACCCCGCTGGGCGGCCCGGAACGCGGCGTCATCATCAACACCGCCTCCGTGGCGGCCTTCGACGGACAGATCGGCCAGCCCGCGTATGCCGCCTCCAAAGGCGCCGTGGCCGCCATGACGCTGCCGATCGCCAGGGAACTGGCGCGCTCGCTGCTCCGGGTGGTCACCATCGCCCCGGGCATCTTCGAGACCCCTATGATGGCCGGCCTGTCGCGGGAGGCGCAGGACTCGCTCGGCGCCCAGGTTCCGCACCCGTCCCGGCTGGGCAAGCCCGCGGAATACGCCAACCTGGTGGCACATATTGTGGACAACGCCATGCTGAACGGCGAAACCATCCGCCTGGACGGCGCTATCCGGATGGCGCCGAAATGAGCGCGCCGGACGTCCCGCAGCTGCCGGCGGCGGACTTCTTCGCCGTCGAAGCGATGCTGGACGAGGCTGAACGGAACAAGCTCGCCGAGCTGCGGGACTTCCTGGCGGCCGAGGTGGCGCCGTACGCGGGGGATTGGTGGAACAAGGCCGAGTTTCCCGCCCATATCCTCCCCAAGCTGGCCACGCTGGAGCTGAGCACACCGGTCCACCGCGGCTACAGCCATCTTTTTGCCGGACTGGTCATCGCGGAGATCACCCGCGTGGATACCTCCCTGGCCACGTTCTTCCTGGTCCATCACGACCTCTTCGTGGAATCGCTGCACACCTTCGGCACGGAGGACCAGAAGCAGCGGCTGCTGGCCGACGCCTCGGAGCTGCGCACTACGGGTGCCTTCGCGCTGACCGAACCGCTGCATGGCTCGGATGTGGCGGGCGGCCTGGAGACCCGGGCCCGGCGGATCTCCTCCACCACGGGAGAAGCGGACGACGCCGGCGATACGTGGGTGCTCAACGGGGCCAAGCGCTGGATCGGCAACGGGACGTTCTGCGACTACATGCTGGTGTGGGCCCGGGATGAGGCGGACGGTTCGGTGCGCGGCTTCATTGTGGACGCAACGCTGCCGGGTGTCAGCCGGAGCAGGATCGAGAACAAGATCGCCCTGCGCACCGTCCAGAACGCGGACATCCAGTTCCGCGATGTCAGGGTTGCCGAGGCGGACCGCTTTGCCGGTATCAGCAGCTTCGAGGACACCAAGGAACTGCTCCGCAGCTCACGGATCATGGTGGCGTGGCAGGCGGTGGGCCAGCAGCTCGCCGCCTTCGACGTGGCCCGGCAATACGCGGTGGAGCGGCAGCAGTTCGGCCGGCCGCTGGCCCACTTCCAGTTGATCCAGCAGCAGCTGGTGACCATGCTGGGGAACGCCGTGGCCAGCATGTCCATGATGGCCGGGCTCGCCCGGCTGCAGGAGCAGGGGGCAGCCAACATGCCGCAGGTGGCCCTGGCCAAGTCCTACCTCAGCGCCCGCATGCGCGAAACCGTGGCGCTGGGCCGCTCCATCCTGGGCGGCAACGGGATTGTTACCGACTACCGGATGGCCAAGATCTTCGCCGATGCCGAAGCCATCTACACCTACGAGGGCTCGTTCGAGGTCAACACCCTGATCGTGGGAAGGGCCATCACTGGAATCTCCGCCATCGGTGGTTGAGCCGGTCGAAACCCTTACCGGCCGGGGTACGGCTCTTTCTCGCCGGCTTCCACCCGGATGTCCAGGCTGTTGTTCTTCACGGGCATGGGGCAGGTGCCGTAAGGGGTGAAGGCGCTGGGGTAATTGATGGCCCGGTTGAAGTCCAGCACTACGGACCCGTCCGGCCGCGGCCTGGGGAGGGAGAGTTTCCGCCACTCGTCCGTGGTGTCGCCGTTGGTTTCGTCGTGGAACGTGACGGTCAGGGCGCCGAGCTTTTCTTCCTCCGCCTGGAGCCGGAACTCATGGCTGCTTCCCGGGAGGCGGAAGACCACCTCGCCTACGCTGCGGTGCACGCCGTCAACCAGCGGGTTCGCGGTGCCGATCGGCACATCCACCGGCGCCGGGTAGGGCTCAAACCTTCCGGTGACCTCCCAGTCGGGGTTGTACGGAAAGGTAGGCACGCCGTCGAATTCCGTGAAGGCCGGTGATGCCGCGTCCCGGGTGCGGATCGCATACCGGCCGCCGCGCATGGCCAGTTCCACCACTACCTGGTCCCCGTCCGGGCCGCCGAACTGCACCCACATCAGTGATTCCTCGTCCGCCAGGACGGCGGATACGGTGCCGTCCACCTTTTCCCCTGTCTCCACCAGCGTGAGCCCGTCCGCCGGAACCGCGGTGAGGAACGCCGTCGAGCCCGTGGCGTCAGTGGACCACAGGCCGGGGGCCGGCTCGACGGCGGAAGGTGAGTCTTCGAGCCACTGGAAGGAGGTGAGGGTAAGCCAGCCGTGCGGCGCTGCCAGGGCTTTGTTGCGGTTGGCGCGGAAGCGCTGCCAGCGCTCGGCCCTGGCGGCGTGGGTGGTGGCTGGGGTGGTGGTCATGGTTCCTTCCAGTTGCGTATGCCTTCGGCTACAACTGGATCGCGGACGTGTTCATTCCGCCGCTGAATCCTTTGTCCGGGGTTGAATGGAGTGGTGGACATCCTTGCGGGAGTGAATCGGGAGTGGCTTGCCGCGCTCCCCTGGCTGGCGGCCGTCCTTGCCGCCGCGGTCGTCCTGGCGTGGCGCCGGCGGCGGCCGGACCTCGCAGCACCTGCCGCCGTCGCCGTCTTCATGGCAGCCAACGTGGGCGCCGGCATCTACGTCCTGAACCACCTCGCGGACGGGCGCTGGGGCGGGGACGCGCAGGCGAAACTCGCCCCGCCCACACTCTCCGGAACCCCCGTGGTGGGCCAGTTCCTGCAGCCGCTCGACGGAGCCATGGCAGGCATGGCCGGCGGGGTAAACGATTTCATCGACTTCCGGGCCGCGCTGCCGGTGGCACTGGACTTCTTCGCGGCCGCCGGATGGGCGCTGGCACTCCTGGTGCCGCTGCTGCTCACCGCTGCCGTGGTCCAGGCCGGGAAGGCCCGGCGCCGCACGGCGGAGGCTGCCGCCTGGCAGGACGAGGTGCGGAACCTACGGGCTGAACTCGACGCCGTCAAACGGCATGTGGGGTACCGCGACATCTTGTGAGACGGATTCCACTGAGGCGAGGCACCGGGGGTAGCATCTTTAGCTAGTAACGTGGCTCACAGTATCCAGCGCAGTGTACGAGCCAAGTCCGAATCCCTCGAAAGATTGTTTCAATGGCTCACACTGCAACACCTCCCGAGACCGACCTTGCCTCCGAACTGCGCGCGGATGTCCGGCGCGTGTCCACCCTGCTGGGTGAATCGCTGGTCCGCCAGCACGGGCCGGAACTCCTGGACCTCGTGGAGCAGGTCCGGCTCCTGACCAAGGAATCCAAGGAAGCAGCGCGCGGCGGTGCGCACGCCACCGGCCCCTGGAGCGCGCACGACGTCGTTGCCCAGGTCCGCGAACTCCTGGGTTCCCTGCCCATCGAGCAGGCAACCGACCTGGTGCGTGCCTTTGCCTTCTACTTCCACCTGGCCAACGCCGCCGAGCAGGTCCACCGCGTCCGCGGACTCCGGACCCGGGCCGAAAAGGACGGCTGGCTGGCCAAGACGGTGGCGGACATCGCGGCGCAGGCCGGCCCGGAGGTGCTGCAGGAAGTAGTCAACGGGCTGGACGTGCGGCCCATCTTCACCGCCCACCCCACCGAAGCGTCCCGCCGTTCCGTCCTGGACAAGATCCGGAAGCTTTCCGATGTCCTGTCCCAGTCCACTGCCGAAGGGTCCACCGGCCGGCGCCGGCAGGACCGGCAGTTGGCCGAGATCATCGACCAGATGTGGCAGACCGACGAGCTGCGCCAGGTCCGGCCCACCCCCGTGGATGAGGCCCGGAACGCCATCTACTACCTGGGCGGCATCCTCACCGATGCCATGCCGGAGATGCTGTCGGAGCTGTCCGAGCTGCTCGGGGAACATGGCGTCAGCCTCGCCTCCAAGGACGCCCCCATCAGGTTTGGCTCCTGGATCGGCGGTGACCGCGACGGCAACCCGAACGTGACCGCGGCCGTGACCCGCGAGATCCTCCAGATACAGAACCAAAACGCCATCCGGATCAGCATCGGCATGATCGACGAGCTGATTTCCATCCTGTCCAACTCCACGGCGCTGGCGGGCGCTGACCAGGGGCTCCTCGAGTCCATTGATGAGGACCTGAAGAAGCTGCCGGGCCTGGACAAGCGGGTCCTGGAACTCAACGCCCAGGAGCCGTACCGGCTGAAGCTCACCTGCATCAAGGCCAAGCTCATCAACACCGGCAAGCGGGTGGCGGCAAACTCCAACCACGAGCACGGCCGCGACTACAACGCAACCGATGAACTCCTGGCTGACCTGAACCTGCTGGAGCTCTCGCTCCGCAACCACTCCGCGGCGCTGGCGGCGGACGGCTCCCTGGCCCGCGTCCGCCGCGCCATCGCCTCCTTCGGCCTGCACCTGGCCACCCTGGATATCCGTGAACACGCGGACCACCACCACGACGCCGTCGGCCAGCTGATGGACCGGATCGGCGGACCGGGGCTCCGCTACGCCGAGCTGAGCCGGGAGGAACGATTCGAGGTGCTCGGCTCGGAGCTGGCTTCCCGCCGCCCGCTGTCCGGCCACCCGATCAAGCTGGACGGCGCCGCCGACGGCACCTACGACGTCTTCCGCGAGATCCGCCGGGCCCTGCGCATGTACGGTCCGGACGTCATCGAGACCTACATCATCTCCATGACCCGCGGCGCCGACGACGTCCTGGCCGCCGCCGTGCTGGCCCGCGAGGCCGGCCTGGTGAACCTCTTTGGCGACAAGCCCTACGCCAAGCTCGGGTTCGCGCCGCTGCTGGAGACGGTGGAGGAACTCCGGGCCTCGGCCGAGATCATCGACCAGCTGCTCTCCGACCCCTCCTACCGGGAGCTGGTGCGGCTGCGCGGGGACGTCCAGGAAGTGATGCTGGGCTACTCGGACTCCAACAAGGAATCCGGCGTGATGACCAGCCAGTGGGAGATCCACAAGACCCAGCGCAAGCTGCGCGACGTCGCGGCCAAGCACGGCGTGCGCGTCCGCCTGTTCCACGGCCGCGGCGGCTCGGTGGGACGCGGCGGCGGGCCCACCTACGACGCCATCCTGGCCCAGCCCAACGGTGTCCTGGAAGGCGAAATCAAGTTCACCGAACAAGGCGAAGTCATCTCGGACAAGTACTCCCTGCCTGAGCTTGCCCGCGAAAACCTGGAGCTGTCCCTGGCCGCCGTCCTGCAGGGGTCGGCCCTGCACCGGGACCCGAGGACCTCCGAGGACCAGCGCGAGCGCTACGGGCACGTCATGGAGGCCATCTCCGACGCCGCCTTTGACCGGTACCGGAAGCTGATCGACCACCCGGACCTGCCTGCCTACTTCATGGCCTCCACCCCGGTGGAGCAGCTGGGCTCCCTGAATATCGGTTCCCGCCCGTCGAAGCGGCCGGATTCCGGTGCCGGGCTGGGTGGCCTGCGTGCCATCCCGTGGGTGTTCGGCTGGACCCAGTCACGGCAGATCGTGCCCGGCTGGTTCGGTGTGGGGTCCGGGCTTAAGGCCGCCCGCGAGGCCGGCCACTCCGCGCAGCTGGTGGAAATGATGGACCACTGGCACTTCTTCCGCTCCGTGCTGTCCAACGTGGAGATGACGCTCGCCAAGACGGACATGGACATCGCCGGCTACTACGTGTCCACCCTCGTCCCGGAGGAACTCCACCATCTCTTCCGCACCATCCGGGAGGAATACGAACTCACCGTTGCCGAGGTCCGCAAGCTCACCGGTGAAAACCTGCTCCTGGATGCCCAGCCGACATTGAAGCGGTCCCTGGAGATCCGCGACCAGTACCTGGATCCGATCAGCTACCTCCAGGTGGAACTCCTGCGCCGCATCCGCACCGAGGGCGGGATCAGCGGGGCCGAGATCGACGAACGCCTCCAGCGGGCCATGCTCATCACCGTGAACGGCGTCGCCGCGGGCCTGCGCAACACCGGGTAACCCCCGCGGTTGCCCATCACTTGGGGTCCCTAACAGGCGCTGTTAGGGACCCCAAGTGATAGGGCATCTTCGGTGTTTGGATAGGGTTGGGAGCATGCCTTCCTTCCAGACCCGCCTCAAGATCACCGGGCTCCGGCCGGGGAATCCGCCCGAGTCCGTCATGGACGCGGCCGTGGAGGCGCTGGGCACCCGGCACCACGTGGAGGCACACCAGCTGCAGATCGCCGGCGGCGTGCCGCAGCTCAACCTGCGTTTTCTCGTGGAAGCCAGCGAGTACAGCGGTGAGAACCGCCAGGCGGTGGAATCTGCAGCCATGATGCGCGACGCCGTCGAACGCGTTGCGCTGACAGGTTCAATCAGCGTGCTGCGGCGCAGCCGCGGCAAGTGGCTGCCGGTCTAGCCTGCGTCGGGGAGGGGCTCGTCCTCCACCGGGGACCGGTCGCCGCGGCGCCGGGTGACGATGATGCCCACGACGGCGCCGATCACCAGGCCGACGGCCACGCCAATCAGGGAGCTGGCCCAGAACGGCAGCTTGGTGGTTGAGCCGGTGAAGTAGCCCAGGCCTACCAGCCAGCAGGCCCACAGGACGGCGCCCAGGCCCGCACACAGGCTGAAACCGCGCACAGAGACGTTTGCCACGCCGGAGGCTGCCGAAGTGGCGAGCCGGCCGCCGGGGATGAACCTGGCGCCGATGATGGTGCCATAGGTCGACGACCGCCCGGCCTTGGCCAGTGCCGCATGGATGCCGGCGTGCACCCGGCGGCCCCATTTCCAGCGATCCAGTACGTGGCTGAGCCGGCGGCGGAACAGGTGGAACACCACCATGTCGCCGATCCAGGACGCCAGGGCGGCGAGCAGCAGGACGAGGAACACGTTGGCCCGGCCGTCCGCGGACAATGCGCCGCCGGTAATCACCACCATCTCCGAGGGGATGGGCGGGAAAATAGCGTCGCCAACCACCAGCGGGATGACCCAGAAATAGAGGGCCGTCCCCCAGCTGTCAACGCTGCCGAAGTCCATTGCCACAAGGTACCGCACTTGGGAAACTGGCCGCATGCGGATCTCGGTCCTGCAAGGGGACATTACGCAGCGGCGGGTGGACGCGGTGGTGAACGCCGCGAATTCCTCGCTGCTCGGCGGCGGGGGCGTGGACGGTGCGCTGCACCGGGCCGCCGGGCCGGAACTGCTTGAGGCGTGCCGGGAACTTCGCGCGGCCCGGCTGCCGCACGGCCTGCAGACCGGCGCCGCCGTGGCAACGCCGGCCTTCCGGTTGCCGGCCCGCTGGGTGATCCACACGGTGGGACCCAACCGGCATGCGGGGCAGACGAACCCGGCACTCCTGGTGTCCTGCTTCAGTGAGAGCCTGCGCCTGGCTGAGACGTTGGATGTCCGGGAGCTGGCCTTCCCTGCTGTGGGAGCCGGGGCTTACGGGTGGAGCGCTGGGGCTGTTGCCGCGGCGGCGCAGGAAGCGCTGACCGGTTTCCGGGCCGCCCATCCGGCCGCCGGGCTGGAGCTGGTGGAGTTCGTGCTGCGCACCGCGGAAGTGGAGGCGGTGTTCAGGGACGTCCTCGGGGTTTAGGCCCGTGCCCGGACCGCTTCGCTGAGTTCCAGGCTGCTGCGGTATTCCACGGGCTTTCCGGAGACCGGGTCAACGAACCTGATGCCGCGGGCCAGGAGCTGGAGCGGCCTGGAGTAGTCGTCCGGCGCCTTGTCCAGCAGGTCGGGGTAGAAGGCGTCGTTCACGATCCCCAGCCCCAGCGAGGCCATGTGGACCCGCAGCTGGTGGGTCTTCCCGGTGTGCGGTTCCAGGCGGTACCTGGCCAGGCGCTGCCCTGCGCCGTCGGCACCTGCCGCAGGCCCGCCGTCGAACGTTTCCAGCCGCTCAATCCGGGTTTCCGCGTTCGGCTCACCGTCGATGACCTCCGCCAGCAGGTAGCTGCGGGACTTGGTCATCCGGTTGCGGACCACCACGGGGAAGTCGACGGCGGGGTGCCCCGGCGAAGGCTCGGCGGCGGACACGCATTCGTACTCCTTTTGCACCTGCCGCTTCTCGAAGAGCACCTGGTATTTGCCCCGGGTCTGCGGGTTGGTGGAGAAGAGCAGCACGCCGGCCGTCATGCGGTCCAGCCGGTGCATGGGGATCAGGTCCGGCAGCTCCAGCTGGTTCCGGAGGCGCACCAGGGCGGATTCCTGGATGTAGGTGCCGCCCGGCGTGGTGGGCAGGAAGTGCGGCTTGTCCACCACCAGCAGGTGCTCGTCCCGGTAGAGGATGCCGATCTCCACCGGCAGCCGCGTTTCCGGCGGCAGGGTGCGGTAGTACCAAATGAAGGTGTGGTCCTCGAGCCTGGTGTGCCGGGTCAGCGGTACGCCGCCCTCGCCAACGATCTCGCCGGCGTCGAACCTGTCCTCGATGCCCTGCGGATCAATGTGGCCCCAACGATGCATCATGTAGTCCATCGCGGTGTCCCACGGGCCCTCGTCCGGAAGGCGCAGGCGGGTGGCGTTGACGCCGTCGCGCACGGGGAGGGGGGATTGCATCACCGGTCCATTCTACCGGGGGCAGGTGGCCGGAGCGGGTGGGATCCGACGATAAAAAACTTCTTGACAAAAAAAGTTGTCGGTTGGCACACTGGTGGCATGCAGGACATCGCAGTTATCGAGGACCCCGCAGCCGCCGAAGCATCCCTGGACCCCATCCGCACGCGGATCCTGAGGGAGCTGGTGCTGCCGGCGTCAGCCACGCAGCTGGCCGTGCGCGTCGGACTTCCTCGGCAAAAGGTGAATTACCACCTCAAGGCCCTGGAACGGCATGGCCTGGTGGAACTGGTGGAGGAGCGCCGCAAGGGCAACGTGACCGAGCGGGTCCTGCAGGCGGCGGCGGCCTCCTACCTGATCTCGCCGTCCGCGCTGGCCGCAGTGTCCCCGGACCCGGGCCGGTTCGCCGACCGCTTCTCGGCTTTCTGGCTGCTGGCGCTGGCGGGACGGATGGTGCAGGAAGTGGGCAAGCTCATCACCGGCGCCGCCGCGGCCCGGCAGAAGCTGGCCACCTTCGCGATCGACGGCGACATTACCTTCCGCACTGCCGCGGACAGGGCCGCGTTCGCCGAGGAGCTCGGTGTCGAGGTGACCCGGCTGGTGGACAAGTACCACGACGGCGGCGGGTCGCCCTGCGGGCGGCGGCACCGGCTCGTGGTGGCGCTGCATCCGGCACTCAAAGAAACCAATGCCTCCACGGCAACCAACGAAACAGCAGGCAAGGAGCAGGACAAATGAGCGACAAACGGGACTTCGAGATCGTCCAGGACACCGAACTGCCCGGCACCCCCGAGCGGGTGTGGGAAGCCGTTACCAACGGAACGCCGGCATGGATGTTCCCCACGGACCAATGGCCGGCAGTCAAGACCGTTGAGGAATACCCCCATCATCTTGTGTCCCGGATGGAGGGGCCGGACGGCTGGTTCAACCAGCTGGAGCACGTGCTGGAACCGCTGGACGGCGGCCGTGCCCGGCTCCACTATGTCCACAGCGGCATCTTCGCTGAAAACTGGGACCAGCAGTACGACGGCGCCAGCCGCCACACCGAGTTCTACCTGCACACGCTGGGCCAGTACCTGCAGTACTTCGACGGCCGCCCCGTGGTGTTCACCGACATCCAGGCCCCGGCGGCGTCCCAGACAGCGGACGGCTTCACCCGCCTCCGTGACGCACTGGGCGCCGGTTCCACAGGGCCGGGCGCCACGGTTGATGTGGAGCTCGACGCCGTGGGGCGGCTGGCGGGCGAGGTGGACTTCGCGAATGAGCACTTCCTGGGCATCCGCACACCGGACGCCCTCTACCGGTTCTTCGGCCGCAACGCATGGGGTGCCCCCGTGGGCATGACGGTGCACGATTTCAGCGGCTCCGGCGATTCCGGGACCACGGCCAAGGCGTGGAGCGGTTTCCTGGAGCGGGTGTACGCGTAGCTCCCGCTTCCCGTTCCACGCCCAGATCGCCGGAAAGCTGCGGGGTAGCCGTCTTTTTCCGGCGGTGAGGCACCGCCCCGGCGATTCCGGCAGCGGTCGCTCAGGCGATGGCGACGGCGGGAGCCTGGGTGAGCGAACGCCGCAGCTGGGGTGCGGCGTCCAGCCGGTCCTGGGCCGCCCGGAGTGCCAGGACGGCCACCTCCAGTTTGTCCGGCGTCAGGGTGAAGGGCAGCCGCAGGTTGCGTTCGAAGGCGCCGCCGATTCCGAACCGGGGCCCGGCCGCCAGCCTGATGCCATAGTCCGGGGCAAGGACTGTCAGCGCCGTACTGATGGGGGCCGGGAGCCGGCACCATACGGAGAGGCCGCCGGCAGGCGGTGCCGCCTGCCACGTTGGAAGGTGTTCCGCCAGGAGATCCAGGAGGGCTGACCGGTTGCGGCGCAGCGTCTGCAGCAGGGCCGGCAGCGGTTCCTCCAGTGCCCGCACCAGGTGGGCTGCCGCGAGCTGCTCCATGACGGGGCCGCCCAGGTCCAGGGTGGTCCGGGCCGCCGCAAAGCGCTGGATCATGGACTCCGAGGCGCGGATCCAGCCCGTGCGCAGGCCGCCCCAGTGGGACTTGCTCAAGGAGCCAATGGACACCACAGTGCTGCCGAAGCCGGCAAGGGGCGTGGTGGCGGTGCCGTCGAGGTTGAGGTCCCGGAGCGTTTCGTCTGCCACCAAAACGGTTCCGGCCGCTGCCGCCGCGCGGACCAGTTGGCGGCGCTGGGCATTAGGCATGATCAGGCCTGTGGGGTTGTGGAAGTCCGGGACAAGGTAGGCAAGTTTTGGCTTCTGCTGCACCATGGCAGTTTCCATGGCCGGCAGGTCCCAGCCGGACCCGGCAAAGGCGACCGGGACGGGTCGGCACTTCGCGGAGCGGATGGCATCCAGCGCGTGGGGATAGCTGGGGTGTTCCACCAGGACCCGGTCCTGCCGGTCAGCCAGGGTGCGGATGATGATGGTCAGGGCGTGCTGGGCTCCGGAGGTCACCATGACCTGGCCCGGCTGGGTTGGCACTCCGGCCGCCGTGTAGCGGTCCGCGACGGCCTGCCGCAGCGGCAGCAGTCCCAGGGCGTCGTAGCCAAACCCGGGCAGCAGTGCCGGCAGCTCCGTCAGCGCTGCGGCGAAGGCCCGGTGCACCACCTCGCCGCTGGCAGGCAGCGCCGAATAGGCCAGATCCACCAGTCCCGCGGGTGCGGTGAGTCCGGGCGCGGTAAGCCCGGGTGCGGTGAGCCCGGGGGCCGGCAACGCCCCGGTGGATGGAGGCTGCGGACCGAAGAGGGCCGAACCAAAAGGGGTCAATTCCGGAATGCGTGTGCGCCCGCGGCTGCCCTGGCCGCTGCTGAGGAATCCCTGCTCCCGAAGGCTTGAATACGCCGCCGTTACCGTCGTCCTGCTGATATCGAGTGCGGCGCACAGCGCGCGCTCGCTGGGCAGCGCCGTATCCAGCGGGATCCTGCCGTCCAGGATGAGCAGCCGGATGACGTCGGCGAGTTCGCGGTATGCCGGCCCCGTCCTGGTGTTCCACGGGCCGAGGAGGCGCGACAGCGCGAGGGCGGTAAGGGCGGCAGGCATGTAGCCAGTATTTCAGACTGGATATGTAATTCAATGCCAGTTTGCTGTGATCATGGTTCCATGATGACCCGCAGACTCGTCCAGCTGTTCACCGGCCTCGCCATGTACGGCATCTCCCTGGCCATGTTTATCCGCGCCGGCCTGGGCCTGGATCCGTGGGACGTGTTCCATCAGGGTCTGGCCAACCGGACAGGGCTGAGCATCGGCGTGGTGGTAATCGCCGTGAGCTTCCTGGTGCTGCTGCTGTGGATTCCGCTGCGGCAGATGCCCGGCTTCGGGACGCTCTGCAATGCCATTCTGGTGGGCGTCTTCGCGGACATCGGGTTGGCACTGATCCCGACGGTCAGCTACCTGGCCGGCCAGATCGGCCTCCTCGCGGGCGCAGTGCTGGCCAATGCCGTGGCCTCTGCGTGCTACATCGGTGCCGGATTCGGGCCGGGTGCCCGCGATGGCCTCATGACGGGGCTTGCCCGGCGCACTGGATGGACGGTCAGGTTTTCCCGGACGCTGATTGAGGTGACGGTGCTGGCGGCCGGCTGGCTGCTGGGCGGATCGGTGGGTGTGGGCACCGTGGTTTACGCCCTGGCGATTGGTCCCCTGGTCCACCTCCTGCTGCCGCGCTTCGTGGTTGGCCCCGGCAAGGCCAGTGCCGCCAGGGAACCCACCACCGCGAACTGTTAAAGCGCCTGACTGTTAGGGCGCCTGGCTGTACGTCAGGCAGGCGGGGGCTGGCACCTCGGACAGAAGTAGATGTCCCGCTCCTCCTCGCCGTTTGGCTTGCCCAGGAGCCCCCGCTGGATGGGGGTGCCGCACTTGAGGCACGGCCGCCGTTCTCCGCCGTAGACCCAGTAGCCCGGCCTGCCCGCCATCCTGCCCACCGGCATGCCCCGGTTATTGAGGATGGTGACGCGGCGCCCCGCACCCAGGTTGACCTCCAGGAGCTGTTTGGCGTCGGTCATCATGGTCCGCACGTCTGCGACATCGGCAACCGGGGTGGCGGGATGCACCCCCGACAGGAAGCACGCCTCGCAACGGTAGATGTTTCCTATGCCGGCGAGGTTCCGCTGGTCCAGGAGTGCCACACCGATGGGAACCTCGGGGCGCGACCTGACGCGCCGTTCGGCCTCGTCCAGGTCCCAGTCAGGGCCCAGGAGGTCCGGGCCGAGAAAGCCCACAATCGAGTCTTCGTTGGCGGTGGCCACCACTTCCACGACGCCCAGCGAGAAGCCGACGGCGTCCGCCACGGCAGTGCGCAGAACGCACCGGGCGGTGTAACCCGGTTTCCGCCACCTCCCGCCGGGCGGGTAAACCTGCCAGGCGCCTTCCATCTTCAGGTGCGAGTGGATGGTCAGCCTCTTGTCCTCTGGGCTGACCACACGCATCAGCAGGTGCTTGCCCCTGGGGACCACTTCATCCACGGTCCAGCCGGAAAGGTCCAGGGTGGCGAACCGGGGCACGCGGAAGTCAGAGGCAATCAGTGTCTGTCCCGCCAGGGCCTCATGCAGCTGGTGCGCGGCCCGCCACACAGAATCCCCCTCAGGCACGGATCCTCAGTCCTTTCGGCGTGGAGTAGGCTCCGGCGGCGCTGAGGGCAGCGGCAACAGGGGTATCGAGGATGCCGTGGCCGTTCACCTTCTCCATGATCAGCTTGTCCACCGCTCCACGGGTCACGACTCCCACCAGCGCCGCACCTGCCGCGGCGAGGACGGCGTCGTCGTCGCTGAAAGCCAGCAGCGTCTTTCCGCCGCGCTCCACGTAGAGAATCAGCGCACCGTCCACCAGCACCACCAGCGCCCCGGCTTTGCGGCCGGGTCGGTGGCCGGTACCGGCGTCGTCCTGCGGGGCGGGCCAGGGGAGTGCGGCGCCGTAGGGGTTGGCCGGATCTGTGGCGGCGAGGGCAAGTGCAACGGGTTCAGCCTTGGCCAGCCCGGTGTCCTCCGAGTAGGAGCGAAGCCGGTCCACGGTGGCGGGCACTGCGAACTGGGCGGCGCCCAGGTGCTCGATAAAGTAGCCGCGGCGGCAGCGGCCGGCTTCCTCCAGCCGGGCCAGTACCTTGTACATGAGTCCGAAACCCCCCAGGATCTGCTCAGCCATGACCGAACCCCTGGTAACCACGCCGTAGCGGTCCAGCAGGAGTTCCGCGGTGGCACGGGCGTGGATGGTGGCATCGAGTTCAGGTTCGGGCAGCGCGGACCAGCGGCCAGCGGCAGTGGGCGGCGTCGCTGCGCCCTGGGATCCGTAGCGGCCGCCGGACAGTCCGGGGGACCCCATCAGGCCGGTGCCATGGGAACGGCCCAGCCGGCTCAGCCGTGGTGCCCTTGCCCGCGGTGCGCGGGCAACCTGGCGGTGGGCGGTGTGGCCCCCGGCGATCAGGGCCCGCACGGGGGCGAAGGTGTCTCCGGTGATCCGGCCGGCCCAGGCCAGGTCCCAGAGCGCTGCCACTACTTCCTGGTCGCTGAGGACGGCGTCCATGCCGCCGGCAACCTCGGACAGTTGCCGGAAGAAATACCCGCCGCCGTTGTTCCGCAGGTGATCAAGGAGCCGTTGGCCGGCGTCCCCTGGTTCGAACTCGGGGGACGGGTTCAGCGTCAGCTCCACCGAATCCGCCAGGTGGAGGCTGATCCAGCCGTCGTTCCCGGGCAACGCCCCGGCCCCGGACCACAGGACCTCGCCGGCAGCCATCAACTCATCAAGCATGGCCGGCTGGTAGTTGGACACGCGGGTGGACAGCACCAGGGGTTCCCATGCCGAGGCGGGGACGGGTACTCCCGAGAGCTGGTCGATGGCAGTGATGATGCCGTCCAGTCCGCGCAGCGAGGGCTGTCCGCGGCCGCCGCCGGGGGTCCTGACATGTTGCCATGCGGGGAGGAAGCGTCCGTAGGCGGCGGCGTCCACCGGTTCCACTTCCGCGCGCAGGGCGGCCAGGGAGCGACGCCGGAGTTTGCGCAGCACTTCGGCGTCGCACCATTCGCTGGTGATGGTGTGTGGGGCGTCAGCGCCGGGGGCGTTGGCTGGCGGCGGTGCTGCTCCGTCAATTTGCGGCGCTGCGTCAGCTTCCTCTCGGGCCGGCGGGGTCACATGCGGCCTGAATTCCCCTTCCACCACGCGGCCGTCCGCCGCCAGGCGCTTTAGCGCGGTGCCCACCACGGCCACGCCCAGGCCCAGCCGGGCCGCAGCCTCCGCCGCGGTGAAGGGGCCGTGGGTGCGGGCATACCGGGAGACGAGGTCGCCCAGGGGATCGGCAACCGGCTCAATGAAGGCCAGCGGAACACCCATCGGCAGCGGCACGCCGATGGCATCGCGGAGGCGGGCGGCGTCCTCCACCGCGGCGAAGCGTTCCACGCCGCCGATGTTGACCTTGATGGCACGGTTGGCGCGCTGCAACGCCAGGAGGTGGGCGTTGGCGTCGGCCGCAGTGGCGGAGGGGGTTTCGGCGCGTGCAGCCTCCACGGGCTCACCCACCGGTTCGGCGGACTCATGGGCCCCGGGTTCGTTGGCCTCGACCACAGGGGTTTCGGCAGGTTCCAGCCGCAAGGCGGCCTCTTCCGGATCGAGGGGCCCCAACAGCCGCAGCAGGTCCGCCACGCCTTCCATTCCGCGTGCACGGCGGTCCGGGGCGAGGCGCTGGAGCTCGCGTTCGGTGGCGTCGATGACCTTCGCGTCCAGGAGTTCGCGCAGTTCCACCCTGCCCAGCAGCTCATTGAGCAGCGTGGAGTCCAGCGCCAGCGCGGCGGCGCGCCGCTCCGCGAGCGGGGAATCGCCCTCGTAGAGGAACTGGGCCACGTAGCCAAAGAGAAGGGACTTGGCGAACGGTGAGGGCTGCTGCGTGGTGGTCTGCAGGATCCGCAGTTCCCGCCGTTCCACGGATGCGGCGATGTCCTTCAGCGCCGGCAGGTCGTAGACGTCCTGCAAGCACTCGCGCACGGTCTCCAGCACGATCGGGAACGTGGGGTATTTCCGGGCCACATCCAGCAGCTGGGCGGACCGCTGGCGCTGCTGCCACAGGGGCTGGCGTTTGCCGGGGGTCTGCCGGGGCAGCAGGAGCGCCCGTGCCGCGCATTCCCGGAACCGGGAGGCGAAGAGGGCGCTGCCACCCACCTCGGCGGTGACAATCTGTTCCAGTTCCTCGGGATCGAAGAGGAACAGCTCGGCGCCCGGCGGCTCGTCCTCCATCATGGGCACCCGCAGCACGATGCCGTCGTCGGCCGCCATGGCGGAGCCATCCAGCCCGTAGCGCTGGTGCAGCCGCTGCCCCACAGCCAATGCCCAGGGCGCGTGCACCGGCATGCCGAATGGGCTGTGCAGGATCACGCGCCAGTCGCCCAATTCGTCGTGGAACCGCTCCACCACCAGCGTGGTGTCGCTGGGGACCACCTCGGTGGCCTGCTTCTGCTCGCTGAGGTACTGGATGAGGTTGTTGGCGGCGAAGTCGTCAAGGCCGCTGGCTTTGCACCGTTCGGTGGCCGGGCCGGGATCGGACGCGGACAGCTCGCGGACAAACGCACCCAGGGCGCGGCCCAGGTCCACCGGCCGGCCCAGCGAATCACCCTTCCAGAAAGGCAGCTTTCCGGGCTGCCCGAATGCAGGGGAGACCAGGACGCGGTCGTGCGTAATGTCCTCGATCTTCCAGCTGGTGGCGCCCAGGGCAAAGACGTCGCCCACCCGGGACTCGTAGACCATTTCCTCGTCAAGCTCGCCTACGCGGCGGCCACCCTTGGGCGCGCGCGCCGGTTTGCCGTCCTCGGCGGGGGAGGCAGAGCCTTCCTGTTCAGTGCCGATGATGTAGACGCCGAACAGCCCGCGGTCCGGGATGGTGCCGCCGGACGTCACGGCCAGGCGCTGCGCTCCCGGCCGGCCCTCGATGGTACCGGCGTTGCGGTCCCAGATGATCCTGGGCCTGAGCTCGGCGAATTCGTCGGAGGGATACCGCCCGGCCAGCAGATCCAGGGTGGCTTCGAACGCGGATCGTGGGAGGGACGCAAAAGGCGCGGAGCGCCGCACGGTGCTGAACCATTCCTCCACGTCAATGCTGCCCAGTGCCGTGGCGGCCACGGTCTGCTGGGCCAGGATGTCCAACGGGTTGGCAGGGATGCTGAGCCGCTCGATCTTGCCGTCCAGCATGCGCTCCACCGTGATGGCGGTGTGGACCAGGTCAGCGCGGTGCTTGGGGAAGAGGACGCCCTGGGAGATCTCGCCCACCTGGTGCCCGGCGCGGCCCACCCGCTGCAGGCCGCTGGCCACCGAGGGGGGCGATTCAACCTGTACGACCAGGTCCACGGCACCCATGTCGATGCCCAGCTCCAGCGAGGAGGTTGCCACCACGCACCGAAGCCGGCCGGACTTGAGGTCGTCCTCGATAAGCGCGCGCTGGTCCTTCGATACGGAACCGTGGTGGGCGCGGGCCAGGACCGGATCTGCCCCGGCGGAGCTTCCGGCCTGGGCCATCATGTGCGCCGGGGTGGCGGTTGACGCGGGAATGCCCGACGCCGGTTCCCCCGCAGTGCCGGGCGGAGCCGCCTGCCCTTCCGGACCGGGCCCGTCCCAGCCGCCGCCGACGGCAACCAGTTGGCGTTCGGCGTAGATCTCGTTGAGCCTGGCCGTGAGACGCTCCGCGAGGCGCCGGGAATTGGCGAAGACGATGGTGGACTGGTTGGCCAGCACCAGGTCCACGATCTTTTCCTCCACGTGCGGCCAGATGGACGCCTGCGGCTGCAGCCCCGATGCCGGGCCGGAATCGAACGCCCCGGCCGCGCCCTGCAGGTCTGACATGTCCTCCACCGGCACGGAAACCGTCAGGTCCCAGTTCTTCCGGGCCGGCGGAGCGACAATTTCCACCGGTGCCGAGCCCGCAAGGAACTGCGCCACGAGTTCCCGGGGTTCCACCGTGGCAGAAAGCCCGATGCGCTGTGCGGGTTTGGGCAGCAGCGCGTCCAGCCGTTCCAGTGATACGGCAAGGTGCGCTCCCCGCTTGGTGCCCGCCACGGCGTGGACCTCGTCAAGGATGATGGTGTCCACCTCGGTGAGCGTCTCCCGGGCCTTTGACGTGAGCATGAGGAACAGCGATTCGGGGGTGGTGATGAGGATGTCCGGCGGGCTGCTCAGGAGCCCGCGGCGCTCAGCTGCGGGCGTATCCCCGGACCGGACCCCCACGGTGATCAGCGGCGCGGGTAGCCCAAGCCGCTTTGCGGTCTGGGTAATGCCGATCAGCGGGGAGCGCAGGTTCCGCTCCACGTCCACGCCCAACGCCTTCAGCGGTGATATGTAGAGGACGCGGGTCTTGCGCTTGGGTGCCCGCGCGCGTTTGCCTTTGGCCGGCGGCTCCTCCGCGGCAGGCTCAGGGGCGTGCGAGACCAGGAGCCGGTCCAAGGCCCAGAGGAAGGCGGCGAGCGTCTTTCCGGAGCCGGTGGGGGCCACCACCAGGGCATGCGAGCCGGAGGAAATGGCGTTCCAGGCGCCGGCCTGCGCCGGAGTCGGCTCCGAAAATGCGCCCAGGAACCAATCCCGGGTGGGCCGGCTGAACTGGCCCATGGGCGCAGCCGTACCGGAGGCACCGCCGCCGGCAGGACGCTGTTCCTGGTTCATGCCTCCATCATGCCCCACGGCACCGACACCCAACTCACGCAGGCCCGGCCTGGGGCAGGTCCTTGGTGGCAGGGCCCTCAAGCAGCTTGCCTTCGTTGGTGAAGCGCGAGCCGTGCAGGGGACAGTCCCACGTCTGTTCGTTGTCGTTCCAATGCAAAATGCCGCCCAAATGGGTGCAGACCGCGGACAACCTGCAGGTGTTTCCGCCAACGGTGGATACTGCCACCGGCCGGTTGCCGGCGCGGTAAACGCTGCCATGGCCTTCGGTCGGGGCTGCGGCAGTCGCGTGTTCGCCAGGGACGGGTGCGGGGGCCGCAGCGACAGGAGTAGTGCCCGCGCCCGGAGCAGGAGGCGCAGCAGGCCGGTCCTTGGCACGTTTGAACCCGTCAAACCTCCGGCCCTCCGCCGCCAGCTTCCCCCAGTCCGAGGCCAGCCTGGCCGCCACCCCGGCGTTCAGGCTGACGGCGGAAAACGCGCCGGCTGGTGCCGTGATGCGGTGGTGGATGGTGTCAGCCCAGGGCATCTTTCCGCCGAGGATGTCCGCCGAGATCCCCAGGGCGGCGGCCACCGCGTTGGTCATTCCCCATTTGTTGTAACCGGTGCCAAAGTAGATCCGGCCCTTACCCCGGGGAAGCTTGCCAAAGAAAGGCATGAGGTTGGTGGGGTGGTAGTCCTGCGCGGACCACGTGTGGGTGGCAACAGCACCGGGATAGTGCTTGTCCGCCCAGGACAGCAGGCCGGCCAGGTGCGCCTTCTCGGAATCGGTCCTGCCCACGTGGTGCCCGTGCCCGCCCACCAGCAGCAGGTTCCGCCCGTCCACCTCATAGTCCCGCAGCGAATGGGTGGGTTCTTCGACGGAGATGTACATTCCCGGCGGAGGTGCCTGCTCCTCCTGGAGTTCAAGCGCGGCCGCGTAGGAACGGGCGGGCTTCAGCTTGGCGAAGTACAGGCCGCGGTCCAGGACCGGGATGCCGGTGGCCAGCACTACTTTGTCCGCCCTGACGCTGCCCCGGTCGGTCCGGACAATGGAGGGCGCGTCACCGGTCACGTCGCGAAGCCGGACTCCGCCCACGATGCGGCCGCCCCGGCTCCGGATGTCCGCCACCAGGGCATCGAGGACATCCATCGGGTTGATCTGGGCCTGGCCGCGCAGGCGCACGGCGCCGTGGACGGGAAACGGAAGGCCGGCGTCGCGCACATAGTCCACGTCCAGCCCGGCAGTGCCGGCGGCGCTGAGCTCTTCCCGCAGTTTCTCAGTGCCTTGGGCGGACGCAGCGTATGTGTAGGCGGTGCGGCGCTGGAAGGGCACGTTTTGTTCCTCGAGGTAGCGCAACAGCCACGCCTGTCCCTCCCGGTTCCCGTCCACGTAAGCCTGCACCTGCTTCCGCGAATACTGGCGGGCGAGCCGGGACAGGAACGTGCCCTGCAGCAGGGAGACCTTGGCGGTGGAATTGCCGGTGGTGACGGCTCCCGGGTGGCGGGCCTCGAGCACCAGCACGCTTTGCCCGGACCGGGCCAGCAGCAGGGCGGTGACCAATCCGGTGAGCCCTGCACCCGCCACCACCGTGTCGTACCTGGAATCCGGTTCGAACGGATCTGCGGCGAAGGGAGCCCTGCGGTCCAGCCAAATCGACGTCATGCCAGTCCAACCTGCCTTCGGTCCACAACCTCACAAGCCCGATTTGCGACGGGTCCGTTATGCACCCCTGCTACTCGCGGCATATTTGATAAGTGTACTTATGAAATCGGTTTTTGGTCCGACGGCGGTCCAACATAAACGTCAGGGTGCCCCGGCTTGTCGGCCGGGGCACCCTGACGTCATTCGGGGCTTCCGCGGGGCGTGAAGCCAAGCGGTCAGGCGGGCTGGAATGCTCCGATACTCAGCAGGGTGATGTCCGCGTTGCTGCAGGCCGTGGTGGGCTCCGGGATGAACAGGGAGTCGGTGTCCTCCGGCGGATAGATCCTGTACCCGGCGGCGTCGACAGGTGCGCAGCCCTGGTAGTTGCGGGCCTGTGTGTACCGGAGGACTGCGGTGCCGGTCTGCCCGGGGGCCAGGAGGACGTCAACGACGCCGGCGGAGTCGTCCCGGGCCGCAGGTGCGCCGATGGGGGCGCCGGTGGCTTCCGCTACGAGGGAGACGCCGGGGTAGCCGCGAAGGATGCAGGGGTCGGAGCCCTTGTTGGTGAGGTTGAGCTTCATGTAGACACTGCCGGCGGCCCCGCCGCCGGATGCGTCGGTCGCGGCGGTAAGTCCGGTCGCCTTGCATAGCCCGGGCCCGCCGGCAGCGGATGTGGCTGGGGCGGGTGAAGCGGGCGTCGACGTTGCCGGTGCCGGGGACGACGGAGGCGGCGTGGACGCCGATGCCGTGGGGGACTGGCTGGCCTGCCCGGTGGCGGGCGTGGTCGTCGTTTGGGACTGTGGCTGGCTTGGCCCGCATGCGGTGAGCAGCAGCGCCGCAGCCGCGGCCGCCGTCGTCAAGGCAAACCCCTGGGAAATTTTCTGAGACCTCATGGCACCACCTTCGCGGTAGCCGTTGCCCGCGTCAACGATGCCACATGCGGTAGCGGCAATTTGATGCCCGGATCGTGATGATCCGGGCACCAAATGCGTCCCTCCTGCCCGCCGCCTGCGACGTGGGTGCCGGCGGCGGGGGCGACGGTGCCGGCCCCCAAAGTGCCGGGCCCTGTGACGGTGTCGAGGGGCGGCGCTAGACTGCCAGCGTACGTGTTGGCGATCGAAGGAGAAGTTCATGGACTACACCGGAAGCCAGTCGGAGAAGGTCATCCAGGCCGGTGAACTGGGCCGCAGCCACATAGGGCAGACCATCAGCTTCCAGCCGAACGAGTTCACGGTGGTCTTCGGAAAGCTCGCAGGCATCGCTCGGACCGAGGCCATGGTCTACCTTTCCCTGGCGGGAGTAGGAAACGGCACGCACCTGAAGGATGAATACGACCTGCCCGTCACGCATGAGGTCTACGTGCCGGTGGATGTCATTTCCAACGCGGAATCGACCATCAAGGACCTGTTCGGAAAGGTCCAGGAGAACCTGCGGGGCGGCGGCCATAAGGGCGGCGAGGACCGGACTGACCGGCTCTAGCCGCAACTGAACAGGGGAAGGCCGGCACGAACGTGCCGGCCTTCCCCTGTTCAGTTGCGGTGGGTGCTTCGCCGGCTACGCCGCGGGAACGAAACTCAGGGCCGAGTTCCACTGGAACTGGGGCAGCTGCTCATTGGCTGAGAGCAGGATGTTCAGGAAACCGGTCTGTTCCAGCTGCCGTGCGCGGCGGAGTGGCCCCACCACAATGGGGGTCAGGCCGGCAGCGGAAGCGAAAGCGGCGACGGCGGCGACTGCTGCCTCATCATCTCCGGCCACCAGGACGTCCAACTTCTGGCCGGCCACTTGGCCCTCGCCAAGGGTGGCGGCAAAAGTGGTGTTGAAAGCCTTCACAACTTTCGCTCCGGTGGCCTTCTGCAGTTCCTCGGCGGCGGAGCTGCCGGCCGGAACGGAGAGGCCTTCAAAGGTGGAGAAGTCCACGGGGTTGGTGATGTCGACGTAGACCTTGCCGTCGAGGCCGTCGCCGTAGCGGGCCACGATTTCCTTGGCGGCGTCGAAGTACACGGCCGGGATGACGATGGAACCGGTGACTGCGTCGCCCAGCACGCCGGTGCTTACCTGGCCGGTGAATTCCGCGGCCAGGGCGTCGGCCTTGGCCTTGTCCCCGTGGGCCAGGATCTGGACGCTGTTGCCTCCGGCGATGGCGCGGGCTGCGAGTCCGCGGGCCATGTTGCCGGTGCCGATGATGGTGATGTCGGTCATGATGTTCTTCTTTCCAAAGAGGCGGGATAGGAAATTCACTGCAGTCCTTCGTTGAAATGCCCTTACTTGAAGCTTCAACTAGTGTCTTTGTGAATCTATTCCCGGCCAAGGAAACTGTTGTCCGCTTATCAGTACCGGAGTCAGGTGGCTGGGATCCTGAGGACTTCTGCCGCTGCCCGCAGGTAGGGGGCCGGGTCGGCGTCGGTTCCGGCGGCCCAATCCAGCCAGGCCTGGAAAGTGGCGGCGATGAAGGCGGCGCTCACATACCCCGCGGTTCCTTGCGGCACCCCGGCCGCCGAGAGGTAGGCCAGAGCCTCCCGGCGCTGCGCCCCCAGCGCCTCGTGGCTGTGGCTGAGCAGTTCCGGGTGCTCTGCGATGAGCCGGAGGCGCGCCCGGGCCAGATCCGGATGAGGCAGTGCGGCCGCCCCGGCAGCCACCGCATCGGCGAGGACGCTGATCGGCGGCCCGGGCCGGGCAGGACTGCCGGCGGCAGTGGTTCCGGTGCCCAGGGCACGCAAGGATGCCTGGAGGGCCGGTTCCATGCCGCCCCACACCAGGTCCGCCTTGGTGGCGAAGTAGCGGTAAAGGCTCTTCCTCCCTATTCCCGCGGCCTGGGCGATGTCCGCCATGGAGGTCTTGCCGTATCCCTGGCGGGCAAACAGGTCCATTGCGATGCGTGCCACGGAGTCGGCGTCGATGGTCGCCGGCCTGCCCGCCGCGCGCGCGGTTTCACCGTCCACTGCTGCGCCTCCATCCATATCGCGTGCCATTGCTTCCCTTCCATAATGACACCGCGTGTCATAAAGTGTGGGCATTACGCTCCCACTCTGGAAGGACCATCATGGCCACCGACGCATCTTGGCAGGAATCCGTCACCCCGGGCCGGTTCGCCGGCAAGACCGTCATTGTCACCGGGGCTGGCTCAGGCATCGGACAGGCCACGGCACTGCGCGTGGCGCGCGAAGGTGGACGGGTGGTGGCGGCCGACATCAGCCAGGAGCGGCTGGATGAGCTCGTGGCGCACAACGCCGACCTTGACCTGGTTCCGGTGGCGGGGGACATCTCAACGGAAGAAACAGTGGCTGCCATCGTCGGGGCCGCCGGGGGCAAGGTAGACGCACTGGCCAACGTTGCCGGCATCATGGACAACTTCGCCCCGATCCACGACGTGGATGACGACACCTGGGACCGGGTCTTCCGCATCAACGTCACTGCGTTAATGAGGCTGACACGCGCAGTGCTGCCGCTGATGCTGGAAGCCGGCACGGGCTCCGTGGTCAACGTGGCCTCCGAAGCAGGGCTGCGGGGTTCCGCGGCCGGTGCCGCCTACACCGCGTCCAAGCATGCGGTGGTGGGCCTCACGAAAAATTCAGCCGTCATGTACGGGCCAAAGGGGCTGCGCTTCAACGCGGTGGCCCCCGGCGCCACCATCACGAACATCGTGGCCAACTGGGGATCGCAGCTGGCCGTCGAACGCCTGGGCCCGCTGATGCAGGCCAACATACCGGCGCCGGCCACCGCCGCCCAGCTCGCCGCGTCCATCACCTTCCTGCTCAGCGATGACGGCACCAACATCAATGGCGCCGTCCTTGCTTCCGACGGCGGCTGGTCGGCACTGTAGCCGGCGGCGGCGCTGCTGACCGGCAGTTAAGGCAAGCGGGCGACGGCGGGAGCTCCCGCCGTCGCCCGCCTCACCTTGGGCCGTGGGCGCCAAAGCGCGCTGCACCTAGTACGCCTTGACGCGCTGCTCCACGATGAGGTGGATCAGGGCAAACACCCCGTCGCCGTCGATGGCCGCCAACGCGGCATCCAAGGCGGCCGGCACGTCCCGGTCCTCGGTTACGGTGATGCCAAACCCTCCGAAAGCCCTGGCCATCAGCGCAAAATCGGGGTTCTTCAACTGCGTGCCGGACACGCGCTGCGGGTAGTGCCGTTCCTGGTGCGTGCGGATGGTGCCGTACTCCTGGTTGTCCATGACCACCACCAGGGGCGTGGCGCCGTACTGGGCGGCGGTGGCCAGCTCCTGCCCATTCATGAGGAACTCGCCGTCCCCCGCGATGGTCACCACCCGCCGTCCTGGCTGGGCCAGCGACGCGGCGATCGCGGACGGCACCGAGTACCCCATGGAGCCGTTGCGGGCGCTGATCATGGACGCGTAGCGGCGGGTTGGGAAATACCGGTGGGCCCAGTTGGTGTGTTCCCCGGCCCCGAACGTCACCATCGCATCCCCGGGAAGTCGGGGCACAAGGTTG
This sequence comes from Pseudarthrobacter niigatensis, assembly GCF_030812615.1. Classification (NCBI taxonomy): domain Bacteria; kingdom Bacillati; phylum Actinomycetota; class Actinomycetes; order Micrococcales; family Micrococcaceae; genus Pseudarthrobacter; species Pseudarthrobacter niigatensis. The sequence continues at coordinate 194,660 of NZ_JAUSTB010000007.1, forward strand.
GCCATCAGGGTGTCCATCCTCGCCTTGCCCGGCGCCGGGGACGCAGAAGGGAGCGCCGCGAAGCTTTCCTGCTCTCCCCGCATCCTCGCCGTCCAGGCCTTCCACTCTTCCTTGACCGGCAGGTCGATGCACTCCAGGTCCCGGACGAACGCGTCCGGTTTGGCCAGGATCTGCCGTGACACGGGTCCGGACCGCCCCCGCAGCGAAGGGTCCGCCGTCACCAGGAAGTTCTTCTTGCTCCAGTCCTGGCGGCACACGAATCCGTCAGTGATCACATCTCCGGGCACCGTGCCCACGAACACCAGGAGGTCTGTCTCCTCCAGGAGGTCATATGTGGGCCTGGGCCGGCCGTACCCGATTGGCCCCACGTAGGACGGCGAATCAAAGGACACCGTGCCTTGGGTGCGCCACTCCGCGGCGGCCGGGATGTGATGGCGCTCCAGCCAGGAAGTGAGCTGCGTGGCCGCCTCCTGCGTCCAGTCGTTGCCGCCGGTGACGAAGAGCGGCTTGCTGGATTCGGCCAGGGCAGCCTTCAGTGCCGCGGAGTCCGTGCCGCTCAAGCCCCCTGCGGCTACGGGTATTGCGGGGTGGAGTTCCGGGCTGACCTGCTGGCGGATCACGTCCTCGGGCAGGCCAACAACCACGGGCCCGGGCCGTCCGCTCATCGCCGAAAACATGGCTTCGGCCACGATTTCGGAGGCCCGCTCCGGATGGTCCAGAACCATGACGCGCTTGGCGCCGGTATCGAACCAGGACTTGATGTCGAATTCCTGGAACGCTTCGCGGTCCCGGTGGGCAAACGGGATCAGGCCCACGAAGAGCAGCATGGGTGTGGAGTCCTGCCAGGCGGTGTGCAGGCCCACATGCGCATTCGCGGCGCCCGGTCCCCGGGTGACCATCGCGACACCCGGGCGTTGCTGCAACTTGCCGTCCGCCTCCGCCATGTAGGCGGCCCCGCCTTCATGCCGGCAGACGACGGTTTCAATGCTGGACTGGTGCAGGCCGTCCAGCACGTCGAGGAAGCTCTCGCCGGGAACCACGTAGGTGCGTTCCACGCCGTGGGCCACCAGCGAATCGACGATGACGTGTCCGGCGGATTTGAGGGCGGGCGCCACACGTTCCTGGTGGTGGACGACGGCGGCGGGCTGGGGATGGGAGGTGGTCAGGGTGGGCTGCGGCTCTGGTGTCATGGTCTTTCTTCAGCTCGGATGATTGCAGGCGTTGTGGTCAGGAAATGGGCATCCGGTTGGCGATCACGGGTGCTTTCCCGGTGTAGCCGTCGCGGGTTTCGGCGATGTGGCGGATGCGGTGGCGGCAGGCGTACCAGCCGGCGACCATGAGGATGGAGGCGATGGCGGTGACGAGCATGGTCAGGGGTGAGTCGATGAAGAC